>JAESPE010000039.1 GCA_016756835.1 gamma proteobacterium endosymbiont of Lamellibrachia anaximandri
GAACCGTTTTCGGTTATTTGCTCTTGGGACGGGTTTTTGTGTTCCCCGCACCTGCGGGGATGAACCGTCTTCACGTCTACAACAAGCCCGCCCAGCGTAGTGTTCCCCGCACCTGCGGGGATGAACCGTTATGCGCACAGTACTAAAAACCCAGCTCGACGTGTTCCCCGCACCTGCGGGGATGAACCGCCCTCAGCGTAGACCGTCTCGCTGAAGACTAAGTGTTCCCCGCACCTGCGGGGATGAACCGGTGTCCGCGTTGGTCATACGCGATCCCACCCGGTGTTCCCCGCACCTGCGGGGATGAACCGTTTTAGCCTGGCAGCACAGGCTGGGCACAAACGTGTTCCCCGCACCTGCGGGGATGAACCGCCCGAGTTAGCAAGGTTGGCCTGTAGCATTAGGTGTTCCCCGCACCTGCGGGGATGAACCGTATTTCATTGCCTTTGCTTGGTATTCACTATCGTGTTCCCCGCACCTGCGGGGATGAACCGTAACGGACACTCTCCAGTAATCCGCCTGGATCGTGTTCCCCGCACCTGCGGGGATGAACCGACTCGTGGTGTTGCACAGCAGAACAGGGTTCTGTGTTCCCCGCACCTGCGGGGATGAACCGTAATTTTACTGCCATTTTTTGATGCCTCCGAAGTGTTCCCCGCACCTGCGGGGATGAACCGTAAAAGGAATCCTTAGCCGTGTGCGTGAATCTAGTGTTCCCCGCACCTGCGGGGATGAACCGTAATAACAAGGCATTGTGGCTGGTCAGAATGCGTGTTCCCCGCACCTGCGGGGATGAACCGATGAACTCTCACGCGCCAAACGCCTACGCGCCGTGTTCCCCGCACCTGCGGGGATGAACCGATCGATATTCGCTTTCCCGATGCTATTGTTTCGTGTTCCCCGCACCTGCGGGGATGAACCGTTATCGCTTTACACGCCGCGTAAAGGTCAGGAGCTGCTGCAATCGTGTTCCCCGCACCTGCGGGGATGAACCGTATGCTGAACAAATACTCAGCGACGCAATTCCGTGTTCCCCGCACCTGCGGGGATGAACCGCTATCGAGTGCGACTTCTTCATCACAGGCATTGTGTTCCCCGCACCTGCGGGGATGAACCGCACAGTAGGATTAATCAGCGCATGGACGCGCATGTGTTCCCCGCACCTGCGGGGATGAACCGCGGATAACCCTTAATAGGGATAGGGATACTAAGTGTTCCCCGCACCTGCGGGGATGAACCGTTAATTGGTTATTTGAGCGCTATGGGGTTAGTGTGTTCCCCGCACCTGCGGGGATGAACCGTCAGGGTTTGCGGCAAATATGTTTACCCCACTGTGTTCCCCGCACCTGCGGGGATGAACCGTTGGTGGGGGTGCATGGTAGGTATATCGAAAAGTGTTCCCCGCACCTGCGGGGATGAACCGTGCTCCCAAGCCAGCAGCGCGCCGCTCTTGTCGTGTTCCCCGCACCTGCGGGGATGAACCGGTAAGAGAGCTGGCGTGAACGGGGCAGGGGTAGTGTTCCCCGCACCTGCGGGGATGAACCGCTGCGCAAACTGGTCATGGAAAGAGATTGTTAGTGTTCCCCGCACCTGCGGGGATGAACCGTATGGATGGACATGGCCCGCCGGATGGCGGCTGTGTTCCCCGCACCTGCGGGGATGAACCGCGGCTGAAGGTACAGGGAACGCGATGGGATTGGTGTTCCCCGCACCTGCGGGGATGAACCGGCATGCCCGGCATATCCCGGCCACTGGTCGACGTGTTCCCCGCACCTGCGGGGATGAACCGCCAGCTAACCACAGGTCCAAACTTTGGACCGCGTGTTCCCCGCACCCGCAGGGCTGAACCACGATTTGATGCTCTGTTGGATTCTGATTTTGTCGTTCTGAACAACTGGGAAGGCTCAAATACTGTTTTACTCACCTACGAACCCACACACCATTCTCTGGAGAACTACTCGAAAACCGCCAAACAACATCATCACAATGTCTGGAGGTGTACCGAAAAAGACTACATCAGGCAATTTCAGACTAGCCGATATGCCCACAGTCTGAGCAGACGAACCCGTCGAACCAACGCCACCAGAACCAGGCGTGGTGGCACTGCGTCTCTCAGCCGTATTGGTTGAGATATTGTCGCAAACAGATTTGCCTTAACCCCACGAAAATGATTAAAGTACTGAATCTGCTGTTTTTATTTCTTCCAGTTGCCTAAGCGTAATTTCCAGGTAACCACTGCGTCTACGGAGTGAAGATGCAAGAGATATTCCATTTCATAATGATCAAGCCAACGCATTACGATGACGATGGCTATCCGATCCAATGGCTTAAATCTTTAATTCCGTCCAACTCATTGGCATGCGTTTATGGCCTGTCGCAAAGTTGCAAGGATCGGCACGTGCTCGGCGAGCATGTCGAGATCCGCCTGCACGCCATTGATGAATACAACAGCAGGGTAAACACGGAGGCGCTGATTGCCATGATCAAGCGCGACGGCGGCATGGCCCTGGTCGGTATGGTGGGCGTGCAGTCGAACCAGTTTCCTCGCGCGATTGATTTGTCTTTGCCGTTCCTGGCACAGGATATCCCGGTTTGTATTGGCGGCTTTCATGTCTCCGGCTGTTTTTCTATGTTGGATGAGATGCCCAAAGACATGGTCGACGCGCAAAAACTGGGCATCAGCTTCTTCGCTGGTGAAGCGGAAGGGCAGCGCCTGGATAAGCTTCTTATTGATGCATACAAAGGGGCTGTAAAACCGATCTACAACCATCTGGACGACTTGCCAGGCTTGCCTGACGAGCCGATTCCTTTTCTCCCACGTGAACAGGTCGAACACACGTACGGAACCTACAGCAGCTTTGACCTGGGTCGTGGCTGCCCTTTCAAATGCTCCTTCTGCACAATCATCAACGTCCAGGGCAGGAAAAGTCGTTTCCGCAGCGCAGACGACCTTGAACGTATCATCCGGAAAAATCATGACATCGGGGTGCATAGCTTTTTTCTCACCGACGACAATTTTGCCCGCAATAAAAACTGGGAAGCCTGCCTGGATCGCGTCATCGATCTACGTGAACAAGAGGGCATTGAAGTGCGCTTCTCCATCCAGATAGATACGCTTTGCCATAAGATTCACGGCTTCGTTGAAAAATGCTGTAAAGCAGGGGTAGACCAAATCTTTATCGGCTTGGAAAACATCAATGCAGAAAACCTGCTCGCTATTAAAAAGCGGCAAAACAAGATATCCGACTATAAAGAACAGATCCTGGCGTGGAAGCAGTACCCCGTTGTTATCTGTGCCGGCTACATCGTCGGCTTTCCCGGCGATACCAAAGAGTCTTTATTGGAAGACGTCGAAACCATTAAGCGCGAACTGGCAATTGACCATATCTACTTCACCGTCCTGACGCCTCTGCCAGGTTGCGAAGACCATCAAGCGATGTATCAAAAAGGGGAATGGATGGACCCGGACTTAAACAAGTACGACCTGAACCACATGGTCACCAAGCATCCGACCCTGTCCGATGCAGAGTGGAAAGAGGCCTACGAGGCAGTCTGGAATCATTTCTATACCTTCGAGCACATGGAGACTATCTTCAAACGCATGGTTGCCATGCGCAGCAACAAAAAACTCACGACGCTCCACCGGTTGCTGTTTTACCGCGAGTTCAAACGGGTATTTCATGTCCACCCCCTGGAAGGTGGTTTTCTGCGTCTGAAGTACCGGAAAGACAGGCGTCCATCGTTTCCGGTCGAACCTGCCGTGATTTTTTATCCAAAATTCGTCAAGGAAACCCTGTTTACCATGGGAAAGGCCATACCAACTTATATCCGGCTACGCCTTATGCTGAAACGAATCTGGACCGACCCCAGTCGCTTTGAATACGTGGATCAAGCGATCACCCCCATCAGTGAAGACTCTTCCAACCAGGGTATTAAATCGTAGGAGCGGCGCCCTCGCCGCGAAAACTCCCTAGATGGAAAAATCACGGCGAATCGCCGCTCCTACGAACGCTTCGCAGCAAGCTGTGGGGAATTACATCTACAGCGATAAACACGCTCAGGAGCGAACCGCCAATATAATCTGGTTACGCAGCGACTTCAGCAGGTTGAGTTTCTTGGCATCTATCTCCACACCGTTGGTATTGGGATGGTCGGCATAGATAAGCCCAAGCGCCCGCTTGTTTACCACCAGGGGGAAGAGCAGAAAGGAGCCTGCATCGGAGATTCGCTTGTACCAGTCTGGAATATCTGCCTGCATCTTTTCATCACTGGTATCGGCGATGTAAACATCTACCGCATTTTTCATCACTCCATGGAAGACATCCACGCTGTATTTAATGGGAAATCTAAACTGCTTGACGAAATCATCCACGTCATCACCAAAACCGATGCGGCCTGCCATCTCTCCTTTTCCGCGATCATGCAGTGCCAACAGGACGCGTTGAAAGCCCATGGAACGATACATGGTTTCCAGCACCACATTGAAAACCTCAGAGACGCTATGTTGACCCACCAGCATACCGGTTACCTCCTGCAGACCATCCATCAATAGCGCTTCGGCATCTTCGGGGGTTGTGAAGGCTTCCGTATCTGCTGTGTCAGAGGCGGTATCAGCTGACTCTCCGTTCAGGATCTGCGTCTCCCCGAGGCCATCTTTCGCTGCTGATTTGGCTTTGGCTGCGGCACGCTTTTCCGCCTTCTGCTGTACCGCACCATCTCCACTGATCTTTTTTACAAATGACTGAGAGATGTCTTTGGAGAGCACCTTACTGAATTCCTGGAACTCTTCCAGGGCCTGATCTGCCAGACGCTTGAACTTGCGGCGATCAAGGCCGAGTCCCTCCTTGTACTTCTGCAACAGTGTAGTAACCACTGTTTTGTCATCCAGACCCTGTTCCGCCATTACCTGCGTAGTATCCCTGGAGAAGGCTGCCACCATCCGTCGGCGTTCGATAACCGTGGCGGGTTTCTTGTCATCACTCCAACTTTCCATGGACGCCGTCAGCCCCTTGGGGAAGTTCCACTGTTTGGCGATCTCTATCCCCACCTGTTCAAAGGTCACTCCCAGTACAGCATGTTCCGCTTGCACAGCAGTTTTCGACTCCTGCTGCATCAGCCGTTCTATCTCACGACTCTCATCATGCAGATAGAAGGCAATCAGAATTTTGCCGAGATCATGCAACATGGCGGCGAGGAAATACTCTTCAAACGCCTGGCTGTCGATATCTTTAGCGACCTGACTGGCAAGGGTCGCACTGAACAGCGATGAGGAGATCATCTCCCGCAGCCGTTCAGCCTGCTCTTTGTCCTGCAGGTGCTCAAAGAAGATCAGTGAGGCTGCCAGTGAGCGGATAGTCTGCATACCAAGCACCACCACCGCCCGGGAGACAGTGCCGATCTTGCCGGAAAAACGGCCGTAAAATGCAGAGTTAACCACCTTCAGAATCTTGTTGGTGAGAGCAAAGTCATTGACGATGACGCCGGCCAGCTGATTCAGATCCTTGTCACTGACCTGGGCCATGGCATTGATGCTGCGCACAGACTGGGAGAGGGCCGGGAAATCGCTCTTGCGGCGCATCCGGCGCAGGAGAAAATCCACCGTACCGTGACCCGCATCGCCAACCGTTTCAGACTCGACGGGGGATTTGCACAATGCACCAAAGGCATTGAGCATATCCTCTGCATCCGCATAGCGGGCATCTGGGTCTTTTTCCAACGCCTTGAGTACAAAACGATCGAGCCGCTCATCCACCGCATCATTGAACTGGGAGGGCGGTTTTACCTCCATATTCAAAATATTGTCGAGGACGACCTGCTGGTTACGGCCGTTGAATACGGGCATGCCGGTCAACATCTCATCCAGGATCAGTCCCAACGCAAAAACATCCGCCTGAGGGCCAACCTGTCCCTTGCTGATGTATTCCGGTGCCATATAGCGGGGTGAACCGATCAGCACTTCATCCTGTTCTTTGCCGCCTGATAGTAACCTCGCGATACCGAAGTCCATGATCTTCGGCATCTGCTCATCGCTGATGATGATATTTGTTGGCTTGAGGTCACGATGGACAATATCCGCCTGGTGTGCCCGACTGACCCCCGCCAGCAGTCCCTGGAAGATATTCAGTATCTGCGCCAGTTCGAGTCCGCCATCCCGTATCAGATCGGAGAGCAGTTGCCCTTCCACATATTCAAAGACCAGAAAAGGGGTTCCCTTGTGCTCACCCGCTTCATAGATGGAGACGATATTGGGGTGCTGCAACTTGCTCATGGTGCGGGCTTCACTGCGATAGGACGCCTGCGGCAGGGATTTATTGAGAAGTTTGATCGCCACCCGGCGTTGCAGCTCGGTATCCGCACACAGGTAGACTGTGCCCTGGTTGCCCGAGCCCAGTTTTTTGCCGATTTTGAACCGCCCGATCGTCTTCGGCGCCATTCCCAACCTCCGTATTTGTTATCTTTTTTGTTTAGCGGCAAGTTGGAGGAAATCTGTTGCAGGGATTGGTCAATGATCGACGTCCCATCCATTCTGGAATGCCCGATCCGCTATGCTTGATCGGGCCTACGCTGACTTCCAGGTCGTTGGAACGTCTTTTGTCAGGCGGGCCAGCAGGTCGAGTAACTGCTGTTTATTCAGATCCGGCACGCTGGAATGGTCATTTCCGGCAGCAATCCCTGCCACCCACAATTCGGCAGGTAGCGTCTCCAGTGTTTTGGCCAGAGCGAGGGCTTCCGCCACCCCAAAACCATGACTCGATGTCAGACAGGATGCCTGGGACAGATCAGCAGGATTCAGCAATTTGACCTCGCCTGGTTCGCTATCCGTTGCGACTGCATCAATGAGCAAAACCCGCTCCACATCCTCAAAATAGCGCAGCAATCCGCTGCCGGGACGATCCAGTCTGATCAATTCCAGGTCGGGAAGAGCGACCTCTTGCAGCGCCTCAATCGCCAGCCACCCCAACTGGTCGGCCCCGAAGGACGAACCTATACCGATGACACGTATCAACGGCGAGACACTTTGAGCTTGAGAAAGTGGGTCGCGCAGGAGATGCAGGGATCGTAGTTGCGAATCACCTGTTCCGCCCTTTGCCGCAACTCATCATCGTCATGGTCAAGCCCGAAGCTTTCCAGAGAGGCGCAAAGATCCTGTTCGATGCGCGCCTGGTTCTGGCTGGTGGGGGGAACGATCCGGACACGTCGAGTATCCCCTCTCTCATCCACATCATAACGGTGCCAAAGGAAACCGCGGGGTGCTTCGGTGCAGCCAAAAGCCGTGCCTGCCCGCGGCCTGACCTGAACCGCCGGTGTGGCGGGTCGCTGATACGCTTTTAGCAGTTGTAACGCTTCGTAAATGACGAGATGGATCTCAATCGCCCGTGCCAGGATGCTGTGGAACATGTTATGGCTTGGAAAATGGATGCCACAATCCTCCATCACCGCACGCACAGGTTTCGGCAGTTGGCGAAAATTCAGATTGAGGCGCGCCAATGGTCCGGTAAGGTAGGGCCGCCCCTCCAACTGTGTATGCAAGGCAGTGGAGTGAGACACCTGAAACTCCTCGAAATGGCTCTCGAAATGACTGATGTCGATATCCAGTCCCTGCCCCGAGACCAACCGGCCACTGCCGATGGCATACTCATCCGGTTCGCTCAGGGCGACGCTGGTGAAGGCCTGTTCATCATGGGGAAAATCGAGTTCGGCGCACCAACGCACCAATGCCTCCGCCTGGGGCAGCGCCTCTTCCAGTTGCTTTACCATATCAGCCACTGCCGCTTGCGCAGGCGCTTTGTAAAAACCACCCACCCGCACTCCCACAGGATGCACCGATCGGCCACCGAAGAGGGTGATCAGATCATTACCCAAGCCTTGCAGCCTCAATCCCCTGCGCACCGCTTGAGGGTGCTTCTCCGCCATGGCGATGGCATTGTCGAAGCCGAAAAAATCGGGGGCGGCCAATAGATGCACATGCAGCGCATGGCTCTGCAACCACTCACCGCAATACATCACCCGGCGCATATCCCGCACCCAGGGTCCGGGGTCGATTCCAAACAGCCGCTCAAAAGCCTGCACCGCACTCATCTGATAGGCAACAGGACAGATGCCGCAGATCCGCGCCACCATGTCGATGACCTGATCATACTCGTAGCCTTCGATAAACTTCTCAAACAATCGGGGCGGCTCGAAGATACGCAGGTTCAGTTTCTGGATGACCCCTTGCACGACGTCGAACTCCAGGGCGCCTTCACCCTCCACGCGGGTCAACACCGGGATATTGATATGAATCTCTCGTTTGCTTGCCATCGATTTACTCATCGGTCTCCAAAGGCGGCGGCCTGAGCCGCAGACCGGCATCTCTGAATGGCGGCGCACCGCTGGTGATAAAGAGGAAACGCCGCGCAACGGCTTCAGTGGTCAATCCCAGTGACTGCAGACGTTGCGCCAGCGCACCGTCGTTCACCGTCTCCGCAGGTCCATAACAGCTATAACATGCCCGCCCCAAGCTCGGGCAGAGCGCACCACAACCCGTCCGCGTCACCGGCCCCATGCAGGGTTCACCCTTTGTCACCATGGTGCAGACCACGCCTTTGCGTTTGCACTCCATGCAGAGGGGCTGTCGCTCACTGACCGGTTTCACTCCGACAAGCAGATCGGCAAGGGCAGCGGTCACTTGCTGTGAATTGACCGGGCAGCCGTGCAGTTCCAGATCGACTTTGACATGCTCTGAAATAGCGGTGGATGAACTCAGTGTCTCAATAGTGTCCGATCGTGCATAGACTGCCGCCATCCAGGCATCACGATCGGCAAGATTGGCCAGCGCCTGCAAGCCACCAGTGGTGGCGCAAGCACCGATAGCAATCAAATACGCACTATTCTCCCTGACCTGCTTGATCCTTTCGATATCGTCCGGAGTAGAGATACTGCCTTCGACAAGTGCTATATCAACCTTGGCGTTGGGATTATTGGGGCCGGCCTCGGCAAAGTGGGTAATGTCGACATATTTCGGCAACTCAAGCAGGCTTTCACCAAGGTTTAGCAGGGCGAGTTGGCAGCCGTCGCAGGAGCTGAATTTATGTATGGCGAGTTTTGGTTTTGTTCTATTCATCAAAAACCCTTGGCACCCAAAAAGTCCGCCACCTCCGAATAACAAAAAACCGGCCCATCCTTACAGACAAACTTCGGCCCCACCTGACAGCACCCGCACTGTCCAAAACCACACTGCATATTCCGCTCCATGCTGAGCCAGATCTGCTGATCAGACAACCCCATATCACGCAGTTGCGCAATGGCGGCCAGCATCATCAATTCTGGCCCACATAGCATGGATATGGTCTTCTCCAGATTGAGATCAAGGGTGTTTATCAGCTCGGTTACCAAACCCTGCTGCCAGGGCCACGCCTTGCCGGGCATATCAGCAGCCAATTGAACATTGACACCGTGCTCCCGGGACCAGGTCTCATACTGCCGCCGCCAGATAAGATCATCCTCATGTTTTACACCCTGCAGGATATGGATATCTCCAAACCGGTCGCGCCGACGCAGCAGGTAACGGATCACCGAGACCAGAGGGGCACAACCCAAGCCGCCGGTCACCACTACCACATCCTGACCTTCAGCCTGCGCCATCGGCCAGCCGCGACCGAATGGGCCCCGGATACCCACTCGATCGTCTGGTTGCAAACGGCTCAGCGCCTCAGTCACCCTACCCGCTACACGGATGGTATGATCGAAGAAGTGACTGTCGTCCGGGTCGGAGACGATTGAGATCGGCACTTCGCCTACGCCAAAGAGCGAAAGCATGTTGAACTGCCCAGGCTGGAATTCAAAGATATCCTGCACATGGGTATCGACATACTGCAGCCGCAGGGAAAATATGCCGGGCGACTCCTGTACCCGCCGGTCAATTACCGCAGAATGAGGCAGGTGGGGATCAAACATCGGCCAGCCCCCCGTCCAGTAAGGCAGCCACTGCCTGAGTCAGGTCGATACCCACAGGACACCAGGTAATGCAACGCCCACAACCGACACACCCGCTGCGGCCAAACTGCTCCTGCCAGCCTGCAAGCTTGTGAGTCAACCATTGGCGGTAACGCAACGCCGTCTCCCTGCGCAGCATAAACTGTCCCATGCTGCTGTGAGTCTGACTGAAACAGGAGTCCCATTGACGTTTCATCTCTGCGGAACGTCCATCCAACGTCCGTTGGTAGCCCGTTGAGTAACAGAAGCATGTCGGACAGACTGCAGTGCAGTTGCCGCAGCTGAGGCAGCGCTCCCCGACCTCATCCCAATGTCCATGATTCAGTTTGTCATAGAGCTGTTTCAATTCTGTCTCGCCCGGCAGAAAACGGTGCTGCTGTGCTGCCGCCCGGTCCGTCTCCTGAATCATACTGTTGAGCTGTGCTTCGGTTGCGGGTTCGAGAGATAAGCCATCAATAATCTCACCGCCTTTTGCACTGCCTCCCCAGGCAAGATAGCCGTCGTCCAGTTCCGCCATGCCGATATCGAAACCTTCACCCAATGAGGGACCGTCACCGGTGGAGGTACAGAAACAGGTCGCTGCGGAAAAAGCGCAATCGACGCCGATAAGAAAGAGGGCTTCGCGCCGAATCCTGTAGTGGGGATCGGGATTTTGCTGTGAAAGAAAGTGTCTGTCCTGTAGTGCCAGGGCCGCCAGGTCACAGGCCCTCACGCCGAAAATCGCGGTGGGTTTAACCTCGGGCAGGGTCTGCTTTATATCCACCTGCCCATCCGCCATGAGCCTTTCATGCCAGAGTGTCTCTTCGGCACTAAAGAGCAGCGGCTTGATGGCTTGAGGTCCATGATTCCAGGCGAACAGACGATTATCGGACTGCACTTCCAGGTGGTATTCACCGGCACCCTGTCGCGCATGGACACCTGTGGGCAGGGCATCGATAGTATCGACTTCCCGCCACTGAATCGTCTCCTCCTCTACCACCGGACCCAGCGTTCGGTAGCCCAAAAGACGAAAAACATCCAAAAAACCCTGCAATCTCTCCCGTTCCATAAAACCGGGCCGACGGGCTGCAATATGCTGAGCCGACATATCCTGCTATCCAATCAAAGGCTTATTCCCCCCTGAAAGTTTAGCCAATAATTGCAGATCTGCTGACAAACGGCCGCGCTGGGCATCCGCATAGTGTTAACAGGCCCTATGAGCAGCAATTAGTGAAGATGTGACAACATTCTGTTACAAAAAGCGGGATAGAAAGGATAGATACTTGGCGCATGAACCAGAAACAGACCATCCTGCTAGTAGAAGACGACCACCGTTTCGCCCACCTGGTACAGGAGTACCTGGAGAAAGAGGGCTTTGAGGTCGACCTGGAACACCGGGGCGACGCCGCAGTATCACGCATCATCGATGCGCCTCCCGATCTGTTGGTCCTTGATCTCATGCTTCCGGGGATGGATGGATTCGCAATCTGCCGGGAGATTCGGCCACACTATCGCAACCCCATCCTGATGCTGACCGCCCGTGATGAGGATATCGACCAGATCGTCGGCCTGGAACTCGGGGCGGATGACTATATCACCAAGCCGATAGAACCCCGTCTGTTGCTGGCCCGGCTGCGCGCCCATCTGCGTCGTACGAACGAATCCTCTCCGCCCCTGGAAGATAACGGCAAGCTGGATATCCGGCACGGCCGACTGATCATCGATCCCCATTCCCGCTCCGTCAACCTTGACGGAAAATGCGTGGAACTCACCACCAGCGAATTCGATCTGCTGCTGATTCTCGCCAGCGGCGCAGGCAATATCTTAAACCGGGACGCGATTCTGCAAGCCTGGCGCGGCATCGAATATGATGGGCTGGACCGCTCGGTCGACATTGCCGTCTCCCGCCTGCGCCGCAAGTTGAACGATGATGCGTCCCCACCCCAACGCATCAAAACGGTTCGGCGACGTGGATATCTTTTTGTACCCGACGCCTGGGAGTAACCATCCATGGGCCGCATATTTCTTACCCTCTATATCAGCCTTGCACTCAGCCTGGGAGGTTTCATCGTTGCGATGCAGGTGCTGCCGAAAATGCTGCTGCATAAAACGACACAGGTCTACTATAATCGTGTGATGTCCGGCACTTTCGGCCTTATCGAGAAACGCCTGCAAAATCAGCCGGCCACTGAATGGCAAGGAGTAATCGAAGAACTCCAGCCCCATTTCGGTTATCCGCTCAGCATCGGCAAGGTTGCAGACCACGATTTCAGTTCACAGGACCTCTCGCCGCTAAACGCCCATCAGATAGTATTCGAGCAGCACGACCAACGGGCTATCTTTCTGTACAAGCGGTTGTTCGATACCGACCAGTACCTTTCACTCGCAATGGGCCAGACCCGAACCGAGGATTCCCTGCGTAGCGCGAAAGGAACAGCCCACCTGATCTCTGAATGGCTGCTCAACCGCCCCCAATCCACGTGGCCTCAGGCCATCGCAGAACTGCAACCACACTTCGGCATTCCGCTTGCGATAATCCCTATCGATCAGCCAGATCTTGCAGCGGAAAAACGCGAGGAACTGAGAGCCGGCAAGCTGCTGGTTTTTGATATCGATGAACCGAAAGAGCACTATCTTATGCGGGTCGGTGATTCAGCCTACACGGTCAAAGCGGGCCCCATCGGCATCCCTTTTTTACTGGATGCCTTCAGCTACATTCTGATTGGGCTGCTTGCTTTGCTGGTCGCATTGGTGGTCTATTTCTGGGTTCGTCCCATCTGGCGTGATCTCAAACAGCTGGACAGCCGTGCCCACGCTTTCGGCAAAGGGGAGTTCAGCAGCCGTCTGTCGGTTTCCAAACGCTCTGCCATCCACCACCTGGCAGGCACCTTCAATAGTATGGCAGACCGCATTCAACGTCTGATCCGCTCACATCGCGACCTCACCAACGCCGTCTCCCATGAACTTCGGACCCCCATCTCGCGGCTGCATTTTGGCATGGAGATGCTGGAACAGCACGAAGACCAGAAGACGCGGTCGCGCCATCTGGCCGGGATGCGGGAGGATCTCGCAGAACTGGAACAACTCGTCAGCGAACTTCTGGATCATGCACGACTGGACCGCGACGGCCCAAGCTTCCAGTTTGAACAGCAGTTGATAGCGCCCTGGCTCAGAGAACATATAACACGCTTCGAAAGCCGGGACGGAGTGACCATCCACTACAACATTGCCGGTGGCATCGAGCAGGACAGTTGCACTTTCGACAAACGGCAGCTCGCCCGCGCTTTTGACAATCTGCTGCGCAATGCACAACGTTACGCCAGGAGTGAGATCCGAATCACCCTCAGTCACAATTCGAACTTGTGGCGACTCGCAGTGGAAGACGATGGTCCCGGCGTTTCCGCTGAAGACCGCGAGCGCATTCTGCAGCCCTTCGTCAGACTCGATGAGAGCCGTGACCGGCGCTCCGGCGGCACGGGCCTCGGGTTGGCAATTGTCCACCGGATCATGGTTCGACATCAGGGCTCACTAAAAGTGGAAGAGAGTAACTTGGGTGGAGCCTGCTTTACCCTGCGCTGGCCCGACAGCTAGTACCCGATTGGAAACCGTAAAACGCTCCTTCGAAGGCAGGGTGAATTACATTCCGTTACAAACCGATACCGAATCCCAACTGAATCCCGAGCCTATTTCGATCTAACCTGTCCCTGCACAACACGGTGCATTTTTATGCTGTCAGCCAAGCTGTTCAGCCCACTGATTTAAGGGACCCAAGTCATGCCGAACCGAATTGCCATTAGTATCGTCATATCAATCTCACTGCTGCTCACTGGTTGTTCAACCCTGTTGAAACCAAGTAATGAAGCCTTAGCGAAGCTACCCGTCATCAAGCTTGGCCAACCCGTTCCGAAAGACGGGGACTACATTCTTCATCTGAGCAAAGAACAGCCCGTCCTGCTCGATGTGACGGTCGAAGGCTCCCTGTTCGCTGAAGCGGCACATCAGGTCCTGCCGGTATTTCTTGCCAAAGACCTCTATCTCCACAAGGATTGGGCCAGCAATGACAAGAAACATTGGCACGCTGAGGACGATCTCATCACCGGCGAACTGCGCATCGAAATCACCGATTACCAACTGCCGACGAACAGCCGCTTCCATCTGCGCATGGACTATCGAACGCCGGAGTAATCTACAGCTGTCTTGCCTGATCCGCTACGCTTGAACCGGCCTACACCTGCGGAGCGTATTTACAGCACAGGAGTTTAAAATGGATCTGACCATCCAATACCTCGGCATGCAGCTGAAGAATCCGCTGGTGCCCTCCGCCTCCCCTCTCTCCCGCAGCATCGATGATGCGCGCCGCATGGAGGATGACGACGCATCGGCACTCATCATGCACTCCCTTGAGCGAATTATGTCCGTATCCTCAACAGCTTTCGCTCCAGTCCCGGTATCTTGAGCTAGGCAATCAGTACCAGCCGGAAACCTTTTTACCGTTTTGATCCACCCAGACCCGGCGAACACGGGTATCGCCCATAAATTTTTTGGCCTGTTTTTTCATACCGGCTGACCAGGGCTGTTGCACCACGCTGATCCGGCCACTGGGGGTTTCGACCTGGTTTGCATTGTGCGGCAGGGTCTGTGAATAATGAACCAGACCGTCGTCGTCGTACCATTTGTATATCTTATCGGCCTGAGTGACGGACGAAAACAACAGAAGAAGGAGGCAGAACCAGGGAGTGGATAGCTTTTTCATGGGATCTCTCTAATTATTTTTATTCAAACCAAGCGCGCGGAATTAAACCCCTATTCACAAAAATTTACAAGTTAAAGTGATTTCCCCACTATCTGACTGCAAATATCTTTCGACTCCGCGAGGCGGGACCTTTTCCGTGCACGTCATCACCCTACTGATCGGCACTCTCTTCATACCCACTGCGAGTGCGGCCGGGTCAGCAACCACCGGCAGTGATCCCGAAACAGGTCTCGCCTTCTGGCGTTACGAGGCAGAAGGGATCCTGTTCGAGTTGAATCAGCGGCTCCCGGATCAGACCCGCGCCTTTTTTCAAGCCAGAGGATTTGACACGGATACAGCAAACCAGTTTGCCACCAGCTGCGTTTTCCAATCACGTCTGCTCAATACGGCGGTTGCGGGTGGCGCTTCACTGCAGTTCAATCTGAATGAGTGGAGGGTAATCTCAGGCAACAAATCCTCTTCGATGGCCACGACAGATGACTGGATGCCTCGCTGGAAAAAACAGTCAATCGGTCAGGCAGCCCGCATCGCCTTTAAGTGGTCGCTGCTTCCCTCCGAACAGACCTACGCACCAGGGGACTACAATTGGGGAATGACCAGCTACGACCAGCCACCGGGAACACGATTCAATCTGACGCTGGTCTGGCACCGGGAGGGCAAACGTGAATCAGCCACTATCCGGAATATTGAATGCCCGGCCGACAGCCCGCAGGAGACACCCTGAATGTCTATACCGACGATGTGGCGACAACTCTCCGCAACCCTGCTTTTGCTCTGCACCCTTATCTTTCCACCAGTACAGGCCGCAGGCACATCGCAACTGCTGCAGGCACTGCCGGAACGGCCCAAAGCCGGTGATTTCCAGCTCACTGATCTGGACGGCACCGAACACCGTCTCTCCCGTTATCGGGGCCGGGTGGTTATCGTGAACTTCTGGGCCACCTGGTGCCCACCCTGCCGGGAGGAGATGCCGTCCATGCAACGCGCCTGGGAACTTCTGGAACCGGAGGGGATCGTCATGCTGGCCATCAACATCGGCGAAGATGAAGACACCATCTTCCAGTTCACGGCAAACTTTCCAGTGGAGTTTCCTCTCCTGCTGGATCAGGACTCCGCAACCATCCAATCCTGGCCGGTCAGGGGCCTGCCCACAACCTACGTGGTCGACCCTCAGGGAAGACTCGCCTACCGGGCCATCGGCGGCCGGGCATGGGATGACCCGGCACTTCTCGACATGGTGCGGGCGCTGAAATAAGGCTTACCGGCTATTTACCTCCCGCACCCTAATGGGAGACAATTGGAAATTGCACCCAGAAAACGCCCAAGCTGCCGTGACCCATCTCGTCATCTATGAACATCCGCTCAATGAAAGGATTCGCACCTTTCTGCGTCTTGAGCACCTGTTTCTGCAAATTGACCATTTCCTCCCTCTCAAGGATGCCTGGAGCAACCGCACCACCATCAATGGCCTGCTGGGCACCATCAGCATCTTCAGCCGTTCCGATCTGAAGACCGAAATCCTCAAGGAACTTGAACGGCACACCACCAATCTGGAACGTATTCGCCGCCAGCCAGGGGTCAACATGCAGGCCCTCGGGCAAGTATTGGACGACCTGGAACAGGCGATCCATCAGGTCTACCGACTGGACGGTCAGATTGGCAAAAAACTGCGCGAGAATGAGTTCCTCACCGCCATTATGCAACGCAGCAGCATTCCTGGCGGCAGCTGCAACTTCGACCTGCCGCAATACCACTACTGGTTAAGTCAACCCTACGAGATCCGCCGGAATCAGATGCTGGAGTGGCTACAGGAACTCAACCCTGTGCGCGAGGCCATCATCCTGTTACTGAACCTGATCCGCACCAGTAACCACCCGGTCCGGGAACAGGCCAAAGAGGGCTTTTTCCAGAAGTCACTGGAGACACCGTCACCCGCGCAGATGATCCGCGTCGGTCTGCCGGAAGGCAGCTCCCTGTTCGTTGAGATCAGCGGCAACAAACATCGTTTCAGCATCCGTTTCCTGGAGGCAGTGGATACCGGGAGGCCCGTTGCGTCGAAGCAAAACGTGGATTTCATGCTCACGAGCTGTGTGCTCTAATCCCCATGAGTGACCGCGAACCCACTCTTGTCCCCTGCCCTACCTGCGGGAAAAACGTCACTTGGGGAAAGCAATCACCCTGGCGGCCCTTCTGCAGTGAGCGCTGTCGCCTGATCGACCTTGGGGAGTGGTTCGACGAGAAGCATAAGATCCCTTCTGAAGAGACGCCTTTCGACAAGGACCTTTCAGAGTATTAGTTGTCAGCCTCGTGCTTGCTGATCCGTTTCCTGAACGCCTCAGCTTCATCGTAAAGCGCCCTCACCTCGTCACTGTTCGGCCCCTTCTCTGTCAGGAACTCCTTGATGGCATTGCAATGTTCCAAGGCGTCGTAGACATTACCCTCTTCAAATGATTGCTCGGCTTTGGCGAAGTGAAAACGGTGGATGCACTCCGCACGCTGCATACCCAACTTATCTACATGTTGACGAATCACGTCTGCCGGCGTCCGGTTCAATAAACCACCCTCCTGCAGAAACCCCATCAGCTCGCCAAATGCATCAACCACCTTCTGCAGGTGCAGTTTGTCGAGAATATTGTGACCCTGTGATGCCACCTCTGCCGAGACCAGCGCCTGCCCGATCTCGCCAATCAGCCTGTCGATCCCTTCGTAACGGCGATCCACCCCTCTGATGGCCTGATAACGCGACAACATATCCTCCTGTAGCAGTTGCCGCGTCTCGGTTGGAAATGGACATCCCGAAAGCCGATCCAGCAGATCCTCCACAAGATCCACACCTCGCAGCAGGCGCTGGATCTTCATTCGTTTCTGCGCCATGTGCGCCTGATAACGATGGACTATGCTTGCCAGCATCAGGGCCGCGATCAGTAATCCACCAAGGACGAAAATCAGGTTCATAACTGTAGCAATCCAATCCTGAAAACTTATCTGTTAAATAGCGCTGTTATTGTGCCAAAATCATTGTCTGCCCGACACACTTTGTCTGCCCGACACACTATTTTCCTGAAAAAGAGGACAAAGCACCATGAACTGGCCACTCCTGGTTATTCTCGTCCTGGCGGCGTTTCTACTGCTGATACCGCTGCTTACCCACCTCTCCGCCCGTCGCAGCGTCGGAAAAAACGTGGCAGCATCAATCAACGGAACAAACATTCCTTCTTCGCGACTGGTCTATTTTTACAGCGGACATTGCAGTCCCTGCCGCCAGATGACACCGATCATTGACGAAATAGCCAAGAACCATGAGAAAGTCATCAAATATGATGCCAGACAAGCGCCAGAGACGGCTGCCGCCTACGGCATCCGCGCCACGCCGACAACGGTCCTGGTAGAGAACAATGTTATTACAGAAGTCCTGCTGGGTACCAAATCGCAGCGGCAACTTGAAAAACTACTACAGAGAATCAGCTAATGCGGGCATTGATCATCCCGGTTACCGACTTTCAGCAGAACTGTACGCTGCTGTGGTGTGAAAAAACCCAAGCCAGCGCCATTGTCGACCCTGGTGGAGATATCGAACGGATCGTTGATGCGGTTTCTGTCCATCAACTGAAACCACAATTGATCCTCATCACCCACGGCCATATCGACCACGCCGGCGGCGCGGCGGTACTGGCCAGAAAGCTGGATATACCTATCGAAGGCCCGCAGCAGGATGATCGCTTCTGGCTCGAAGGCATGCCGGATCAGGCTGCCATGTTTGGGTTTTCTGCTGTGGAAGCCTTCGAGCCGGATCGCTGGTTGAAGGATGGGGACCATGTAAGCTTCGGCGAGGTGGAGCTTGAGGTTCTGCATTGTCCTGGCCACACACCAGGGCATGTCGTTTTCTTCCACCGTGAGAGCGAAATGGCGCTGGTGGGGGATGTGCTATTCCACGGATCGATTGGCCGAACCGACTTTCCGCAAAGCAACCATGCAGCGCTGATCCGCTCCATAAAGGAAAAACTCTGGCCCTTGGGAAGTGCGGTACGCTTCATCCCCGGCCATGGCTCAGAATCAACCTTTGGTGAAGAACGCCGAAACAATCCGTTTGTTGCGGATTAGGTTTTAAACCGGCTCACACTCTCCCTGCACACCTGTGTCGGGAAGCACGGTACCTACTGACATCCAACTCCGCCAATTCTGAGGAAAGGGGGTCTTGCTACTATCTCGCCAATCTGAAATCAGCATCAGAAATGCAGGCACCACCACTCAGCCCATCGAAACAGGATAAAATACATCAGCTTTCTCTAATAAATTCATATAGTTCATAGTTTTGCATTGATCGACTGCATGACGTAATATCCGCCAAATAATATTGGGTGTTCATATTTTTCCAACAACAAGTCAGCACTCGTAGATCAGGCAGGTGAGATCACCGTTTTCTGCCGATACCTAAAACAAAAGATTGAGGGTGGAGTATGTTTCGCAACAGTGCCAGCGGTAACGCTGCGGGCAAAGTATCCATTGTCTTCGTAAGCATCGTCTTCCTCGCCGGCGTGGTGTTTACCGGCCTCTTCAATGTGGGCCTCGGATTCACAAACGAAATGGACTTCTGTACGAGCTGCCACTCCATGAAAGTGAATTTGGAAGAGTACAAAGAGACAACGCATTACAAAAATGCCTCAGGGGTTCGAGCCACCTGCTCAGACTGCCATGTTCCCAAGTCGTTCGTACCCAAGATGGTCGCAAAGGTGATGGCATATAAGGATGTCATGCATGAGATCCTCGGCACCCTCGACACAAAAGAAAAATATGAGTCCCACCGCTGGGACATGGCGAACCGTGTTTGGGATAAGATGCGTAGCACAAACTCCCGCGAATGCCGAAGCTGCCACGACTTCAGCCAGATGGATCTGAGCGAACAGGATCGCAGTGCCCGTAAGCGTCACGCAAGAGCGGAAGACGAAGGCAAGACATGTATCGACTGCCACAAGGGTATCGCCCATGAGGAGCCGGATGAACCGGAAGAACCCACCGAGGAAGATAACGACAAGGCATGATGAGCGTTTTTGAACCCGGAACAGTCACGGTAGAATCATGAAGAAAAACAAGCTTGTCGCAATACTGCTTGCGCTGCTCATCTCAACGCCTGCTCTCTCCGGTGACAAGGAGATGGCGAAAGAGTTGAGACTGGCCGCTATTGTCGGCGACACAGACGCCATCATCGAACTTCTGGATAAGGGCGCTTCGGTCGACTCCGCCAACAAATTCGGCAAGACCGCTCTCATGATGGCGGTCGAAAACGACAATTTCGAAACTGTGGTCCTGCTGCTGAACCGGGGTGCTCAGGTCAACTTCCGCACTCTCGCAGGCTGCACTGCACTTACCGTTGCCGCCGAAAACGGGCATCCGGCACTTACCGCGATGTTGCTCGAACGTGGCGCAAATATACATGATCGTACCCGGGCCGGCTGGGACTCGATGATGATCGCCGCCCGTTACGGCATCACGGACATGGTGGAGCAGCTTCTCTTCAAGGGCGCCGATCCCCACGCGTCGGACAAGCACGGAAGAAACGCGCTCATGATGGCGGCTAGAAAAGGGCATAAGGATACCGTCGAAATATTGCTCAAGCATGGCGCCAACGCCGATGCCCAGGACAGAAACGGCTCCACCGCCTTGATACTCGCGGCCGACCGCGGCAATGAAGAGACGGTAGAGAGTCTGCTGAAACTCGGTGCTTCCATCGATAAAGAGGATCGTGACGGCGCGACGGCATTGATCTGGGCAGTGGGACAAGGACACATAACAATCACAAAACTGCTGATTGACAAAGGCGCCAATATCAACCACGCTGACCAAGATGGCATTACGCCACTGATGGAAGCTGCGAGCAGTGGCTCCATGGATATGACCCGGCTTCTGCTGAAGCAGGGCGCCGATAAAACAATTAGAAACAGCGACGGCCGCACAGCTGCAGACATTGCCAAAAAGAAAAGAAAAAAGCATATCGTCAATCTGCTCGAAGGAACAGGCTGATACACAAAGTAAGTGGAGGATGAGAGAGTCCCGTACAATCTATTCGTCACTCCATATTAACGAATAATAATGTCAAGCGATGGCACCCGCTTGGCAACGATAACCGGTCGTTTTCCGAACAACCTGTTATCCAGAGCATTGCGCAAGCGAAGTGGATGGAATCCACAATAAATCCAAAGAAAGTCAGGGAGTTTTCGCTGGCGCGCCAATGCAGTTGAAGTCTTCACGTAGTTTAAGATTTCAGCGCATTTTTTACTGGGATAATAATCCCATTATACCAATGTAAGCCTGTTCAAAACCCAAAGGAGGAAACATGGCGTACACAACTATTAAGAAGGCCCTGATCGGGGCACTGGCTCTCAGTGCATCTTCACTGGCTTTCGCCGCTGACAAACCCCTGATGACGGGCGCCAGCGCAAAAATGCTGTCCGACACCTGCGCTGGTTGCCATGGCACCAACGGCGCCAGCGTCGGCCCAGCTATCCCCAGCATCGGCGGCCTCTCCACTGAATACTTTGTTGAGGTCATGCAAGGTTATAAGAGCGGTGAGGTTATATCCACCATCATGGGGCGCATCGCCAAGGGCTATACCGACGAAGAGTTTACGGCTATGGCCGGCTTCTATGCCAAGAAAGGCTTTGTTGCCGCCAACCAGAAGTTCGATGCCGCAAAGGCCAAGAAGGGCGCCAAACTGCACGACAAGTACTGTGAAAAGTGTCATGCAGATGGTGGAACTGCCGCAGACGATGATTCCGGCGTCCTCGCCGGCCAGCTCGTCCCCTACCTGAAGTGGACCCTGGCTGACTATAGAGCAGGCGACCGTCCTATTTCGAAGAAGATGAAAAAGAAACTCAACAAGATGCTGAAGGCGAAAGGCGACGGCAGTATTGACGATCTGATGCACTTCTACGCAAGCCAGCAATAAGGGGGATTGAAAACATGAAGATTACCCGTAGAAGTTTTGTAAAAGGTGCTGGCGCAGCGACTGCTGTCGGCATGATCGGTACCCCCTTTATCGCTCTGGGCGCAAGTAAGAAGGTGGTAGTAGTTGGTGGTGGTACCGGTGGCGCAACTGCTGCCAAGTATCTGAAACTGGCTGATCCGACCATCGATGTCACCCTGATCGAAGCCAACAAGCACTACTACACCTGCTACCTCTCCAACGAGGTACTGAGTGGCGACCGTACGATCGACTCCATCAAGTTCGGCTACAGCGGCATGGGCAAACATGGCGTCAAGATCGTTCACGACATCGTCACCGGTATCGACGCCGGCAAGCGCGTGGTCAAGACCAAGGGCGGCAAGAGCTTCAATTACGATCGCTGCATCGTGGCGCCTGGTGTCGATTTCAAGTGGGAGACTATTGAAGGTTACGATGCCAATGTGGCAGAGACCATCACCCACGCCTGGAAGGCAGGCTCACAGACCGTGACCCTGCGCAAGCAACTGCTGGCCATGAAGGATGGCGGGACCGTCTGCATCACCGCGCCTCCCAACCCCTTCCGTTGCCCTCCTGGACCTTACGAGCGCGCCTCTCAGATCGCCCACTATTTTAAGCAGCACAAGCCCAAGTCAAAGATCATCATCCTGGATCCTAAGCCGAAATTTTCCAAGATGGGCCTGTTCACCCAGGGCTGGAAAGATCTCTATGGTTACGGCACCGACAACAGCATGATCGAGTGGCACGGCACCCCAAAGGGTTCCGACGACAACGTGCTGTCCAGCATCGATGCCAAGACCCGCACCGCGACCACCGGCTTCAACGAAGTCCAGGCGGACGTACTGAACGTGATCCCCGCCCAGAAGGCCGGCAAGATTGCATTCGCTGCGGGCCTGACCAAAGGCGACTGGTGTCCGATCGATCTACACACCTTCGAGTCCACCATTCACAAGAACATCCATGTGATTGGTGATGCTGCGATCGCCAAGGGTATGCCTAAGTCCGGTTATGCCGCCAACTCCGAAGCCAAAGTCTGCGCCGCCGCTATTGCCTCGCTGTTGAATGGTCATGAGCTTGGCACACCTGCCTATGTCAACACCTGCTACTCCATCATCGGCGCGGACTACGGCATCTCCGTTGCAGCAGTCTATCGTCTGGCTGAAGATGGCTCCAAGATCACCAAGGTCTCCGGCGGTCTGACACCCAAAGATGCGTCTTCCGAGATGCGTGCCCGCGAGGTGCAGTACGCCTACAGTTGGTTTGACAACATCACCAACGATGCCTTCAACTAAGCCATCAATCATAACCGTCAGGGATGACGGCTGAGGACGTTTTCACAACGATCCTTTCAAAGGCGGAACCCTCGGGTTCCGCCTTTTTTATTGGGAAAACAAACAACCCCCGCTGCAAACGGGCGGGTTATTAAACTGGGGCGGCGCCCCGACTAAAACAGACATAAAACCGCACAAATAGAAAAGGCGGGGTTACCCGCCTTTTATTGCTACAAACCTCATTGCGCATCGAAACTACTTGGGCCTGATCGGCCTTCTCATATCATGAGATCGTTTGTCGATCGCATAACCACCATAAATCTTGGATGATCTGGAGTATTTCGGGAAATCAGGATTCTGCCAGCCGGCCTCGGCAACCTTATCCGTTGGCGGCTTCAGACGAGAGGAGTAGTCCATCACCGCCATAATATCCCGCATGCTAAAGCGGCGGATCTGTTTAACCATCTTGGGATCGGCGTTTCTGCGACGACCTTTTTTTATCCACTCGAACTGACGCATCAGATAGCGGTAGTGCTGGCCGTAGATCGCCGGTATGTGCTCAGCCTTATCCCCCTGACCATTGTCACCATGACACTCTGTGCAGTTCTCTTCATAGAGTTTCCTGCCATGTTTAAGATCATGCCCTGAACCGGTGCCATTGTTGGGAGTCATGGGCAACAGTGCAATATAGGCAGCAACATCAGCGATCTCCTGTACACCGCCCAGCAGGCGGGCCGAAGTAAATGGCCGCATCGTTGGATTGTCGCGGTTGCGGGCGCGGATGTCGGCAAGCTGCTTGATGATTACCGTATTCAGTTGGCCTGCAACCTGAGGATACGTGCCGCTTTCATGCCCCCACCCCTCCGGCGTATGGCACACCGCACAAATCTCATACACCTTCTTTCCATTTTCAATACTCGGCTCTTTAAGGAGTGCTGCTTCGTACTCCTCCATCGCCTTTTCCGACGTCCCTGCCACAACAATTCCTGCCGCTATCAAACCAAGAAAAACAGCCCCTGTCTTTTGCAAATATCTACTCATCGACCTCTCACGCGTTTGTGTGATGAACGGACTTGAGAATAGCCTTTTATTACATATCAGGCAATCTTTCATCCATGGCTGCTCGAGCGTAAATACGCCAATTAATTAGTATTTGATGATTATCTTAACCATTGATAATAAAGGGAAAATTGAACTATTATTCGACATCTGCCAGAATGCCGAACTAGCCAATACCTGCTAGAAACCCGCTTATTGCAGCGCTGAATAATAGGGATAGATGCGGCAAATACAAAAGCAATAACAACGCAATTAACAGCTAACCTCATCCCCGATGGACTCAAGGAGCATCCCATAACAACTAAAGAACTGGGATCAAATCTACGGGATCAACGGCTTTTTCTCGAAAACTAAACGACTCATACACAAACCCTGGAGGCTCGTTCATGAAACGGCTATTGCTGACACTCCTTTTAACACTACCGCTCGCTGCTCAGGCAGTAGACATGGAAAACGGTAATAAACTCAGCCGCAGTTGCGCGCTTTGCCACGGCCAGCTGGGACAGGGTACACCCGGTCCCGCATCCCCGCGTTTGGCAGGAACACCTGCCGGTTATATGGTTCAGCAGGTGGAAGCCTACATCAACGGCGACCGTCCAAACCTGCGCATGGTTATTACCTCATCCCTGCATTCACTTAGCGAGGATGATATCGACGATATTGCCGCCTACTACGAAAGCATCAACCTGAACAAGATTGCCCCTGGGTTGGGTATGATTCCACAATGGCCGGGCAATATTGCGCAGGGAGAAGCAATCTATGGGGAGGAGTGCAAAAGCTGCCACCGTAAAAACGGCATGGGAAAATCCCGCAAAGGCATACCTGCCCTGGCCCTGCAGTACTCCCAATATCTATTCCGTCAGATCAAGATGTTCCAGTGGCGCAAACGGGTTCATGACGACGAACCTGATGATGAGACATTCGATAATTTTTCCGATCAGCAGATTGAAAGCATTCTGGCTTACGTCTCTTCGCTGGCGCCCAACAACAAAAGATAACGTTATCGACAGCGTTACCAAGCGTATATAACCATTTACCGGAGTACCTTAATGAATGCACTGAAAAACCTTTGGTTTATGCTGGCACTGGCGATCACGATCCCCACTACCGCTTTGGCAGCTGATAAGCCAACAATGCCGCAGATCAACATTACAGACATCAAACAAACCGTTGTACAGATGAGCCTTCAAGATGGCATCACGCGTGAAGATGCGATACAGGCATTGATGTCCCGAGCTGCAGAGATCAATCTGAAGTTCGTTGCCCGCCAGGAAGTTTCGAAGGAGTTGCAGGCACGTGGCCTGAAGACGCCCTACCTCGACATCTTCCAGTTCTGCAACCCGGAAGACGCCCGCAAGATGATTATGCATGACCCCATCTATGCGGCCTACATGCCCTGCCGTATTGCCATGGTTGAGGACAAGAACGGCAAACTATGGTTGATGATGCTGAACCTGGATATGCTGATCAACAGTCAGATGCTGCCTGCAGAGCTGACCGAAATCGCCATTCGCGTCAATCAGGCCATGCTTGATGTGATGGTTGCCGGCGCTACAGGCGAATTCTGATTGCTGCCGGGGTCGGAGTCAAATTTGACGCCGACCTCTCATTTGGGCAATAAAAAACGGCGCATTTGCGCCGTTTTTCTATGGCCCACTGGACCAAAACATTAATCCCGCCCGCTGTTATTTACAGAGGTTATCCGACAGGTTGGCTTGAAAGATAGCCTTGTGTATGTCGCCCAGACTCAACATGCCGAGCAGCTTGCCGTCAACTGCGACCGGGATGCGACGAAACTTGTGCCGTACCATTATGGTGGCTGCACGCAAGATGTGCATATCCGGTTCGATGGTAACAACCCTGGGGGTCATCAGATCAGACACCTTCAGGTTCACCACATCCTTGTACTGGCTCATCATACCGTCGTAATCCGGTGTAGCCATTACATCCGCAAAATCCTCCAGTTTTGGAAACATGCGGTGCAGAACATCCTTCTCCGCAATGATACCCATCAGTTTTCCATCTTCATCCTCAACCGGAAGGCCGCTGTAGCGAAACAGGCACATCAGTGAGACCACTTCCAACAGTTTGGTATCAGGTGTCACCGTCTTCGGTGATCTTGACATTATGTCGCTAACCAGCATCGGGGAACTCCTCGTCAGACGCTAATAATTATTTTTAACACTCTGAAATTCACGCCCTTGCCGGAACGGATAAAATAGCCAAGCAGGGACACTACCATTGGATTCCAGATATGCATACGTTAGCGTCACTCTCGACGCAAACAATAAAGATACGCAATCCAACAGGCAAAGCCAACAACTATTAATAATTCATGATTGACTGATTATTCAATCGATACCGTGCGAACTCCGGAAACATGATCTTCACACCATCGCCAGGGGGACGGTGAGCACACTGTCCGCCACATCAACCAAACGCCGTTGACGCTCTCTGGCGAGTGACAGCAGTTTGACCCTTGCCTCTTCCTCAGCGATACCCATCCTCATCATCAGATGGCTGCGGGCACGGTCGATACGATAACTCTCCGCCAACTTGACACGCACACTCTCCATTGCCTGCGTCAGATTCTGCAGCCGCTCAAACCCCGCAATGGCCGCATCGACAATCACACCCAACTCTACTTGCCGGATTGTGCCGGCTTCAAAATTGGTCACACCGGCATTGATCGCGCGTTGAATCAGATGACCGTCCCTGTTTCGGCTCAACATTACCACCGGCAAAGCCGACACCGAGACCACAACCTCCAGCGATTCAAGCAATGCTGAAGAGGGGGTGTCCACATCGATCAGGAGTAGATCAGGCTGCTCGCGCAGCACCCAGGCAAGCATATCGCTATTGGGACGGACAACATCGATGAGACGGCACCCCGCCTGGTTCAGACAATCCCGAAGCTCCAGATCCGATATAGGATTTGCACTAACATATAGAATCGACCGCTTATCCAATTCCCCATCTCCATCTTTATTCGGAATATTGCTCAGCAAACATTGCTGTATCGTTATCTGTTTTCGGCAACACTGGATAAATCTATACCTTGTTCAGGATGCTATTTCCCGATTCACGGATCAAAGCATGATCTATTTCACACCCCCTCTGACCTGCCAACCAGCTGCATGTAATAAACACCCCGCCACGATTTGCCTGTCCAGGAGTCGTCGCAGCATGCATTTCGTGGCAGGCTATCTGTTTCCTACCGGACACTAAATATTTTTTGTCCCTATTTCCCCGTCTTTAGTCCTCATCTGGGGATAAATTTCATACACAGTGCTAAGCGGATGATTTTCAAAATAATGCTTGCTCTGGATTAAAAGTTATCCACAACCTGCACACAACTTACACAAGCTTATACCCACCCTAATACACAACATATTGTGGTTGACACATATGATTTTGCATATATATTGTGTTTATCAGATCGCTTCCTATCGATCACAAAGGACACAAAAACGGCCTGGATATTGCGCAGCCAATAAAGAATGGACGCTATAGGAACAGCACAATAGTTATCAAGCATTTCCCGCCTTCCAACGAGAAACCGGGACTGCTCCCCGAATTAACACTGAACCCGAACAAGTGTGTTTGCCCGACACAGCCAGGAGGAGACATGGTCACCGAAGCCAGCCAGAATGATGTTGCATCCGACACCCTACCGCCGACCGTCCAGGAATCACTCGCTCCGGAAACCGCTTCTGGCAACAGTGGTGCATTCCAGGTCATCCGCCGCAACGGCAAGGTCACACATTTTGATGCCGGCAAGATCTCTGTCGCGGTAACCAAGGCCTTTCTTGCGGTCGAGGGGGGCAGCGCAGCCGCTTCAGGCCGCATCCACGATACTGTAAAGGAACTTACCCATCAGGTTTCGGTTGCCCTGACCCGCCGCACGCCAGCCGGTGGAACGGTACATATCGAGGATATCCAGGACCAGGTGGAACTGGCCCTGATGCGCTCCGGCGAGCACAAGATCGCCCGTTCCTACGTACTCTACCGCGAGCAGCAGAATCAGAAGCGCGCGGAAGAGGCGGCACAGAAGGCGGCTGAAGGGGGTCTGCCCCCGGAACACCTGGTCAAGATCACCCTGGCTGACGGCAGCACCCGTCCGCTGGACATCAGCAGGCTTCGCTCTCTGGTTGAGGAGGCCTGTAACGGTCTGCAAGAGGTGGAGGCCGAAGCGATCCTGGACGATACCTGCCGCAACCTGTTCGATGGCGTAAAAGAGGCCGATGTCTCCCAGGCGCTGGTAATGAGCGCACGCACCCTGATCGACCAGGAGCCCAACTACTCCCAGGTCGCTGCCCGTCTGCTGTTGGACATCCTGCGCCGCGAGGCACTCGGTTTCCTCGGCCAGGAGAACAACGTCGGTACCCAAGCCGAGATGGGCGCATGCTACAGCGACTACTTCAAGTCCTATATCCATCGTGCAGGGGAGCTGGAACTGCTCGACACCCGCCTTGGTCAATACGATCTGGATCGGCTCGGCGCCGCCATCAAGCCGGAGCGCGACCTGCAGTTCGCCTACCTGGGCCTGCAGACGCTCTACGACCGCTACTTCGTCCACAGTGAGGACGGCGTGCGCTTCGAACTGCCTCAGGCCTTCTTTATGCGCGTCTCCATGGGACTGGCAATCAACGAGATCGACCGCGAAGATCGGGCCATCGAGTTCTATGAACTGCTCTCATCTTTCAGATTCATGAGTTCCACGCCGACCCTGTTCAACTCCGGCAGCCTGCGGCCACAGCTCTCCAGCTGCTACCTGACCACCGTGCCCGACAACCTGGACGGCATCTACAGCTCTATCAAGGACAACGCCCTACTCTCCAAGTTCGCCGGCGGTCTGGGTAACGACTGGACCCGTGTGCGCGGCCTGGGTGCCCATATCAAGAGCACCAACGGCAAGTCTCAGGGCGTGGTTCCCTTCCTCAAGGTAGCCAACGACACTGCCGTGGCAGTCAACCAGGGCGGTAAGCGCAAAGGTGCCGTCTGCGCCTACCTGGAGACCTGGCACATCGACATCGAGGAGTTCCTGGAGCTGCGCAAAAATACCGGTGACGAGCGCCGCCGCACCCACGACATGAACACCGCCAACTGGATCCCGGACCTGTTCATGAAACGCGTGGCCGAAGAGGGCGACTGGACCCTGTTTACCCCCAACGAGACACCGGATCTGCACGACCTCACCGGCAACGATTTCGAAGCGGCCTACAACGCCTACGAAGAGAAGGCGGCCAAGGGCGGGATCAAGATCTTCAAGACCGTGAAGGCAGTGGACCTGTGGCGCAAGATGCTCGGCATGTTGTTCGAGACCGGCCACCCCTGGGTGACCTTCAAGGATCCCTGCAACATCCGCTACACCAATCAACACATGGGCGTGGTGCACAGCTCCAATCTCTGCACCGAGATCACCCTGCACACCAACGACAAAGAGATCGCCGTCTGCAACCTGGGTTCGGTCAACCTGCCTGCCCATGTCAATGAGAACGGCCTCGATCTGGCGAAGCTGGAGAAGACCGTCACCACCGCCATGCGCATGCTCGACAACGTCATCGACTACAACTACTACAGCGTACCTCAGGCACGAAACTCCAACCTGCGTCACCGCCCGGTTGGGCTGGGCATCATGGGTTTCCAGGATGCGCTCTACAAACAGCGCATCCCCTACTCTTCGGAGCAGGCCCTCGACTTTGCCGACCGCTCCATGGAGGCAGTGAGCTACTACGCCATCCAGGCATCTTCAAACATGGCAGCCGAGCGTGGCCGCTACTCCACCTACGAAGGTTCTCTGTGGAGCCAGGGCATCCTGCCCATCGACTCGATGAAAAAACTCAAGGAGAGCCGCGGCGACTACCTGCAGGTGGACGAAAGCCAGACCCTCGATTGGGATCACCTGCGCCAGAAGGTGACCACCCAGGGGATGCGCAACTCCAACTGCATGGCCATCGCACCCACCGCCACCATCTCCAATATCTGTGGCGTGAGTCAGTCCATCGAACCCACCTACCAGAACCTGTTCGTCAAATCGAACCTCTCCGGCGAGTTCACAGTGGTCAACTCATACCTGGTACACGATCTGAAGAAGCAGGGTCTGTGGGACGAGGTGATGGTCAACGATCTCAAATACTACGACGGCTCCCTGCAACCCATCGACCGCATTCCTGCGGAGCTGAAGGCGCTCTACGCCACCGCCTTTGAAATGGATGCCCGCTGGCTGGTGGAGGCCGGTTCCCGCCGCCAGAAGTGGATCGACCAGGGCCAGTCCCTGAACCTCTATATGGCGGAACCCTCCGGCAAAAAGCTGGACAACCTCTATAAACTGGCCTGGGTGCGCGGACTCAAAACCACTTACTACCTGCGTTCCATCGGCGCCACTGCTGCGGAGAAGACCAGCGTGGTGTCCAGCAACGACGACGGTCAGGTCAATCTGCTTGGCGGTAACAGCGATGCACCCAAAGCCTGCTCGATCCTCGATCCGGAATGCGAGGCGTGTCAGTAAAGAAGGTTAAAGGCGAAAGGTTAAAGGTTAAAAGCCTTGTGTCGCTGACGCGACAACCTTTTTGAATATGTAGGAGCGGTGCCTCGCCGCGATCACGAACCACATCGCGGCGAGGCACCGCTCCTACACAAAATACCAAAATACAGAGTTAATGCCGTTACTCCGGCGCGGGACTCATTCATCAAGGGGATGAAAACAATGCTGAATTGGGACGATCCATTGACGGCACCGACACCAACTGTCAAACAGGCGCCACAGGCCGATGCAATCGTTGATAGCGAGTTGCAGATACCGGAAGCCGTTGTCGCAACCGAAACAACGGAGATGCCGGCCGAGGCAGCGATGAACCTGGATGTTAAACCGGTCAACCCGGATGACAAACGCGTCATCAACGGTTTGACCGATATCAACCAGCTGGCGCCTTTCAAATACCCTTGGGCCTGGGACTATTTCCTCAACGGCAATAAGAACCACTGGACGCCGCTGGACATCAACATGGCGCAGGATGTGCACGACTACCACCACAGCCTGACGCTGGAGGAACGGCATGTCTACGAAAACGTGCTCTCTTATCTGACCACCTCCGACATCCTGGCGATGCGCAACATCGGTCTGGCGGTGATGGAGAAGATGTCCGCCCCCGAACTGCAGATCTACCAGGCCCGCCAGGTCTACGAGGAGGCCCTGCACACCTGGACCTACCAGCACTGCATCGAGACCATCGGCCTCGACCAGGGGGAGATCTACAACCGCTATCGCGTGGTGCCGGAGATCAACCGCAAGATCCAGATCACCAACCGCCGTCTCGCCTCGATCCTGCGCGCCGACATCAATCTGCGGGATCCCGACGAGCTACAGAACTTCGTCATGGCCTATATCTTTTTCGCGGGCATCTTCGAAGGCTGCTGGTTCTACAACGGTTTCAGCCCGATCTTCGCCCTACAGCGCCGGGGGTTGATGAAGGGCACCGCAGAACAGCTGCAGTACATCATGCGCGACGAAGTGCTGCACGCCTCCTTCGGCATCCGCGTGGTGAAGCAGATCATGTTTGAAGAGGGTATACAGCTCGATCCCAAAGCGGTCCGCGAGATGTGGGACGAGGCGCTGGAAGCTGAGACAGGATACGCAGGTTATATTCTCAAGGATCCGATTCTCGGTTATTCGAAAGAGGATCACATCGAGCAGTTCCGCTTTATCGCCAACCGCCGGGCACGCCAGCTCGGGATGGAAGAACCCTTCCCCGGTGCCGAGAACGCCCTGCCCTGGCTCGACGAACAGGCCAACCTGCGCAAGGAGAAGAACTTCTTCGAAACCCGTGTCACCGAGTATCAGGCCGGTGGCGCACTGAACTGGGACTGAGGCAAAGAGTTAGTAGTCACGGAGCGATATCGGCAGGGATGCCTTTTTAATTCTTTAGGTGGGCGGCGTCAAATTTGACTTCGACCGCTTCACAATCAAGGGGGGGATTTTCATGTTATGTTCGCACTGCTCATCCGTGATGTTACAGACTGAATCCCTGCGGGACAGCACTACCGAACAGTCTCGTTATGAGTGTCCGGTGTGTAGACGTACGCACCTGCAAACACGGCAACTGCACTTGGCTGCGTCTCAGCATCCGGACCACAGCCACCACTTTCCGGGCGGTGAAGGCGTCACGCCCCACTGACTCAGGTCAAGCAGCCAAAACTACGGAAGGGATCAGCGGGGGAATGCTGCCGCATAGTGTTCTATCCACTCAATCGCAGCCTGTTCTCCGGTAAGTCGCCGCCCCTCTTTTTTCAGCACATCCTGTTTGTACTGTTCGATATGGCAGACCTGCTCCACCATGCGCAGGGCAAACTCATCACCCGCATCTTCAAATCTCACGCCAACCTCGTAACAGTCGTCCAGCGCCTTGCACCAGACAGTTATCCCTGATGCATGGAACTCCGGGGGCGTTATGGAGATGGCCACGTGGATAACAGTGCCGGGGGCAATCCAATGATTTGCGATGAAGCAGAGTCCACCGTCACTGATGTTTTTCAGACAATCATGGTTGTCAGCGACAATCTCACCCAAATCGAAATCGATGGGTATGTCGGATGGATGCCGAATGAAGTGACGCATGCTGAATCTTGCTTGCTCGTACGAAGGCCTATTCTCCAGCCGGTCCCTCTCATCCCCCGCCGGGAAAAACCATATTGCTCAATGGGTATCTACCTTAAGGAAAGCAAAGCTTGAAACTATTTTCAAGGTCAGCACCTCACACACCCGTCTATCAAGACGAGCAATCAGACAGCATATTAAATTGTAGGAGCGGCGCCTCGCATCAATCCTTGTAAAATCATACTCATAGAGATTAAATCATCGAAGCATCTTCCTGATACTGAATGTCAGCACCAAGGGCCATAACGCCCAATTGAGCAGCGAGATAAGAATCCCTACATCTTTTGGTGTTAGCGAACTGTTTAACCGGCAATCCGGTTGGCTTGCTACAGACTGTAGAGGAGCATCACGTTTTGACTTTTCGTCTAGATCCTGCAAATCACTGGAGCCTCTCAAATTAAGTGACGTTTTGCAGAATAGGTGAAGGCCCGACTCCTCTGCCAAATCCCATTCATCCCGGGCCACAAGCCCAATGATAGGAATATGATAACGCAGCGATATAAAGAACGGCGTTGCGTCCTGCCATATAACCGCCGGTGGTATCTTGAGAGGAGCGAGCCCCTCTGCAGAACGCACCTCACGATCAGGGCCACCGCATTAAAATCAGCTTGAAAACACCACCTTAGTGCGGTAACGGTCATTCCACGCAGCTTTTCTCTTTTTCTTAGCGAGACTGAGTGAAGAGG
>JAESPE010000004.1 GCA_016756835.1 gamma proteobacterium endosymbiont of Lamellibrachia anaximandri
TGATAAACGCGTCCATGAGTTTTTTATCCAGAGCCTTCAGCTCGATACATTTACTATGCAATTGGAGTACGAGTGATGGTGCAGTTGGAACTGATTATTGCTATTTTGAACTCCGAAACTTGAGTAGTAATAACGACAGCGTTAGGCCTATCCCTTGGCACAACCTCCTTTAACCTTTCACCTTTAACCTTGTCTTTTTACCTTTTCATCGAACTAAAAAACTCTTCATTCGTCTTGGTGGCCTTGAGCTTGTCGTAGAGAAACTCCATGGCAGCCAGCTCATCCATGGGGTGGAGGATCTTGCGCAGGATCCACATCTTCTGCAACTCGTCAGATTTCATCAGCAGCTCTTCACGACGGGTACCCGAGCGGTTGATATTAATCGACGGGAAGATGCGCTTCTCGGCGATGCGGCGATCCAGGTGAACCTCCATGTTGCCGGTACCCTTGAACTCTTCGTAGATCACATCATCCATGCGCGAACCGGTCTCTACAAGCGCGGTGGCGAGAATGGTCAGGGAACCGCCCTCCTCCACGTTACGCGCAGCGCCGAAGAAACGTTTCGGACGGTGCAGGGCATTGGCGTCCACACCACCGGTCAACACCTTACCGGAAGAGGGAATCACAGTATTGTAGGCGCGGGCCAGACGGGTAATGGAGTCTAGAAGTATCACCACATCCTTCTTGTGTTCAACCAGGCGCTTGGCCTTGGCAATCACCATCTCGGCCACCTGTACGTGGCGGGTGGCCGGTTCGTCGAAGGTGGAGGAGATCACCTCGGCACGGCTTACCGAGCGGGCCATCTCGGTCACCTCTTCAGGACGCTCATCGATGAGCAGTATGATGAGATGGCACTCTGGATGGTTGTGGGCAATGGACTGGGCGATGTTTTGCAGCATCATCGTCTTGCCCGCCTTGGGCGGGGAGACAATCAGGCCACGCTGCCCCTTACCTATCGGCGCACAAAGTTCGATGGTGCGGGCAGTGATATCCTCGGTACTACCGTTACCCTGTTCGAGAGTAAACTTCTGATTGGCGAACAACGGTGTGAAGTTTTCAAACAGAATCTTGTTCTTTGCATTCTCCGGCTTGTCGAAGTTGATCTCGGCAACCTTGAGCAGAGCAAAGTAGCGTTCACCATCCTTCGGCGGGCGTATCTTACCGGAGATGGTATCACCGGTACGCAGGCTGAAACGCCGAATCTGGCTGGGGGAGACGTATATGTCATCGGGTCCGGCCAGATAAGAGCTGTCTGCGGAACGCAGAAATCCAAAACCATCCTGCAGAATCTCCAGCACCCCGTCACCATAGATATCCTCGCCCTTCTTCGCATGGGCCTTGAGGATGGCAAAGATCAGATCCTGTTTACGGGTGCGAGACATACCCTCGATTTTCATTTCTCGCGCCAGGCTGGCCAGTTCAGGGACCGGCATCTTTTTGAGTTCAGTAAGATTCATAATGGTTTATTGGGGTGTTGTTGATTCAGATAGGATAGGGGGAAAGGAAAATCGCACCCGCCCGGCAGGTGCATCAAATCGTTTGAAAACTGGAATCAGGCTTGAAAGGGCTGCATTCAGAGACGCGTTTTGATTATTTAACTTTAGAGTGTAGCAGACGCGCCGGGGACAACCAGTTACAGATTACTGTCGATGAAGGCAATCAACTGGGATTTGGAAACTGCGCCCACCTTGGTTGCCTCAACCTCACCACCCTTGAACAACATCAGGGTGGGAATACCCCGAATGCCATAACGAGGGGGTGTATTGGGATTGTCATCGATATTCAGCTTGGCCACGATCAGCCGATCACTGTACTCACCGGCGATATCATCGAGCACCGGCGCGATCATCTTGCAGGGACCACACCATTCGGCCCAATAGTCGATCAGTACCGGCTTGTCTGCCTGAAGCACGTCTGATTCGAATGAATCATCCGTTACATGAACAATCTGCTCACTCATCCTGGGAGTCTCTCCAATAATTTCTGCGGAAAATGCACCGGCTCATGCAGAATTGCATCGGTGTCTCAAGCTATGAATCCAAACGCCGCTTGGTTCTTGTTTCGGCAGCAAAATAAGTACTGCCCACGGCACAAAGTCCTATTTGATCGAAAAATTGTCTCTATTTCAAGTCCCAAGAGCAAATAAATTAATGTATCCTAGCCCGCCATGAGCGAAAAACACCTGACAGACACACGATTTGACTCTTTCGATCTGGCCCCTGAGATTCAACAGGGCATAGCGGAAGCCGGATTCACCTACTGCACTCCGATCCAGGCAGAGGCCCTGCCCATCGCCCTCGCCGGACAGGATCTTGCGGGACAGGCCCAGACCGGCACCGGTAAAACCGCCGCCTTTCTGGTTGCGACCCTGCAGCATCTGACCGTCCACCCAGCCGATGAGTCACGCCGGGCCAATCAGCCCCGGGCATTGATGGTTGCGCCTACCCGGGAACTGGCAGTGCAGATCCACAACGATGCGGTGACCCTGACCAAACACACAAATTTCACCTCGGCGGTGGTCTTCGGCGGCACCGGTTATGAAGAGCAACGCAGGCAACTGCAAGAGGGGGTCGACATTCTCATCGGCACTCCCGGCCGGCTCATCGACTATCTCAAGCAGGGTGTTTACGATCTAAGGGCAATCCAGGTCATCGTGCTTGACGAGGCGGACCGCATGTTCGACCTCGGCTTCATCAAGGACATCCGCTTCATGCTGCGGCGCTGCCCCAAGCCGGAAAAACGTCTGGGAATGCTCTTCTCCGCCACCCTCTCCTACCGGGTAAAGGAACTGGCTTACGAGCACATGAACAACCCGCAGAACGTGGAGGTGGAACCGGAACAGGTGACCGCCGAGAACGTGCGCGAGGTCTGTTACATGACCGCAAACGAGGAGAAGATCCCGTTGCTGATCGGTTTGCTGCGCAGCCTGGAGAATTCCCGCACCATTGTCTTCATCAATACCAAACGCACTGCGGACAAGATCTGGGGCTTCCTTCAGGGCAACGGCATCGAGACCGCCGTGCTCTCCGGCGATGTACCGCAGAAGAAACGTCTCAGCCTGTTGAAAAAGTTTCAGAACGGTGAGGTCTCGGTCCTGGTGGCCACCGATGTGGCCGCCAGGGGACTGCACATCAGCGACGTCTCCCACGTGGTCAACTTCGACCTGCCTGAGGATGCAGAGGACTATGTCCACCGTATCGGCCGTACTGCCCGGGCCGGCGCCAGTGGCGACGCCATCAGCTTCGCCTGCGAGACTCACGCCTTCTCCCTGCCTGACATAGAAACTTATGTAGGTCACCGCATCCCCTTGGAGTCGGTCGATCAGGCTCTGCTGGCGGAGATCGATCCCAAGAGCCGCATCTATCCTGAAAAGGGCAGCCGTAATCAACGCCATCAGAAAGATGGCCGCAAGAGCCACGGGAAGGGCCACCATCACAGGGGCCACAAAAGACCGGACGGCTCAGGAAAACCGCACCGCCGACGCCGCTCCAAGCCACCTGAGGGCGGCGGGACGCAGTAACTGGAATGGATGACAAATGCGGCCGCTGCGCAAACACCAAGTGCTGCACCTACATCACAGAGGCCTTGGGAGTCGCCCCCCGCGCGAAGTCCGACTTTGAACATCTATTGTGGCAGGTCTCCCACCAGGGTGTGGAGATCTACAAGGATGAGGATGGCTGGTTCCTGATCTTTCAGGGGCGCTGCGAACATATCCAGCCCGGCGGCGGCTGCAGCATCTACGACGAACGGCCGCAGATCTGCCGTGATTACGACAACGACTGGTGTGAATTGGATGCCTCCGCCGAAGAGGGGTTCGAACTCTACTTCCGCAACTATGCTGAACTGCTGAGCTACTGTAAAAAACGATTCAAGACCTGGGGCAGATAGATGAAGCCCTACGCAGAATCCTGCGATCAGAACCGGGACCCCATCCTTGCCGTTATCGAACCCCTCTTCACCAACAGCTTAAACGTACTGGAGATCGGCAGCGGCACCGGCCAGCACGCCGTCTTCTTTGCCCGTAAAATGCCCCACCTGACCTGGCACACCAGCGACCAGGCACCTCATCACGAGGGCATCCAACTCTGGCTCGACGAAGCAGGTCTGCCCAACACCCGTCACCCTCTGCTGCTCAATGTGGACCAGCCCGCCTGGCCCTCACTGCAGGTCGACGCCGTCTTCTCCGCCAACACAGCCCACATCATGCACTGGCACGAAGTCGAAGCACTCTTCTCCGGGGTTGCAGAACTGCTACCGGAAAATGGCCTGTTTGCACTCTACGGCCCCTTCAACTACAACGGCAGCTATTCCAGCAAAAGCAATGCCAGCTTCGACGACTGGCTCAAGGCGCGTGACCCCGAGAGCGGCATCCGGGATTTCGAGGCCCTCGAAACCCTCGCACACAAAGGGGGGATGGTATTGCTCAATGATTATGAAATGCCGGCCAATAACCGGATACTCTGCTGGATAAAAATCGAAACCGGTTAACGGCAGTATAACCCCCGTATCACTTCCGAAAAGTCATGGATCGCCGGAAAATGGCCCGCCTCCCGCAAAGGCCCCTTTGAGTCTGCCGCCACCACCGCCAGCAACCACTTGATGCCGTAGTTTTCCGCCGACTGAAGCACCGGGAAGCTATCGTCCACGAACAGGGTCCGCGCCCGGTCGAAGGGCTCCACCTTCTGCAGCTTGCCCCAGAACGCAGGATCCTCTTTCGGTAGCCCCAGGTCGTGGGCACAGATGATCCGGTCGAAAAATCCCGCCAGATGGGTACGATCCATCTTCAATGCCAGCGCCTTCTGATGGGCATTGGTCACCAGCACCCTGCGCTTGCCGGCGCACATCAGCTGATCCAGGAAGTCGATCACATGGGGGTGGACGGCGATCAGATGGTCCACCTCAGCCTTCAGCAACGCGATGTCCAGCCCCAGTTCCCGGCTCCAGTGATCGACGCAGTACCACTCCAGCGTACCCTCCATGTCCTTATAACGTCCCAGCAACTCCGCCTTCGACGCGTCCAGAGAGAGTCCCCGCGCTTCGGCATAGCGTTGCGGCACATACTCCAGCCAGAAGTGGTTGTCGAAATGCAGATCCAGCAGGGTGCCGTCCATGTCGAGCAAAACGGTATCGATTTGGTTCCAGTCGATCATCGGTGGGTTGTGTCCTCAATGAATAAAATGCGGCCAGACGAGTTTTTCTGGGAGTGCCGTGCTGACATCGACTCGCCCCACGCTCAGTGATTCCGGTAAGATGGCAGCCCAAACAGACTGTCGAAGCAATATGCCGCAAAAACCCAAAATTCTGAAGCAGAAAATTGCAGCCCAATCCCAAATCTTCCGGGTCGAGGCACTTGAGCTGGAGTTTTCCAACGGCGAGTTACGCAACTATGAGCGGCTGCTCGGCGGTAGCCGCGGCTCGGTGATGATCGTACCCATGCTGGATGACGAAACCGTACTGCTGATTCGTGAATATGCCGCCGGCAGCCACGACTACCAACTCGGCCTGCCCAAGGGCCGTATCGAGGAGGGGGAGGATCCGCTGCAGGCCGCCGACCGTGAAATCCGAGAGGAGGTCGGCTACGGCGCCAATCGACTGGAACTGCTGCGTACGGTAAGCATCGCCCCGGCCTATATCCAGCACTTTACCCACATCATCCTGGCCCGGGATCTCTTCCCCGACAAACAGGAGGGTGACGAACCTGAACCCATCGAAGTCGTTCCCTGGAAACTTTCGGCCTGGGATGAACTGCTGGCACAACCCGACTTCACCGAGTCACGCTCCATTACCGCCATCAGCCTGACACGCAAACAGTTGGGATATTAAATGGCTCCCCCCCTGCCAGTTCCGGTCCAGACGCTGCTCGACCTTGCCAAACACGCGGGCGATGCCATTCTGGCTATCTACAATTCCGGGTTCAGCGTCACTGAAAAGACCGATCACACGCCACTCACCGAAGCTGATCTCGCCGCACACAGGGTCATCGTCACTGCCCTCAAAGAACTGACACCGGAGATCCCGGTGCTCTCGGAGGAGTCACAGGCGATCCCTTACGAGACCCGGCAAAAATGGTCGCGCTACTGGCTGGTCGACCCCCTTGACGGCACCAAAGAGTTCATCAAGCACAATGAGGAATTCAGCGTCAACATCGCACTCATCGTAGAGCAGCGGCCGGTTGCCGGAGTGATCTATGCACCGATGCTCGACATCGCCTACTACAGCACTGGCGACGGCAAGGCCTGGCGTATCCGGCAACAGCTACCCCCTGAAAACATTCATGTGACCCGGCAACGCCGACACCCGCCAATCATCGCCGGCAGCCGCTCTCACGCAGGCCCACAGTTACAGGCATTTCTGCAACGGATCGGGGGCCACAAACTGATCCCGATGGGCAGTTCCCTGAAATCCTGCCTGGTTGCCGAAGGCAGGGCCGATCTCTATGCCCGTCTCGGCCCCACCTCCGAGTGGGATACCGCCGCTGCCCAGGCAATTGTCGAGGCGGCTGGCGGACGCATCACCGATACCCACATGAGACCGCTTTTGTACAACACCAAACCTTCGCTATTGAATCCCCATTTTTTTGTCTTCGGCGATCTTTCGGAAGACTGGTCAGCCTATCTGTAGTGTGGTTAACCGCCATACGGGTTAGAGCAGCGCTGTACTTTTCCGCCGATACCATATAATTCAGTCAAAGATAGCGACCTATCAAATAACAACTACCCGTTGCAGACTCCGGGCTCCATCGTCGTCATAACCCGCGAAGGGCCAACATTTATGAGAACCTTCATCCAGCGCTTGCTGAGCAGCATCGTCATCCCGTTGCTCTGCCTGCAATCCACGCTCCTCTGGGCGGGCACACAGGAGGACGATGCCTTCGAATTCGATGACCTTCCTCTTGAGGAGCCGATGGATCACCCTGACTGGTTCAAACACAGCTTTCTCGATCTGCAGGAGGATCTGCAGGAGGCCATCGAGCAGGACAAACAGGGCATCATCGTCTATTTCGGGCAACGGCGTTGCGCCTACTGCAAGATGCTGATGCAGGTTAACTTTGGCCTCTCTGACATCACCGCCTATACCCGCAGCCACTTCGACATCATCCCCATCGATATCTGGGGCATCGACGAGCTCACTGACCTCAAAGGTGAGACACTCTCTGAACGGGAATATGCGATCAGGGAGAACACCAACTTCACCCCCTCCCTCATCTTCTATGGCCGGGAGGGCCATGAAGCATTGCGTCTTCGAGGTTACTACCCCCCCTACAAATTCCGTGCCGCCCTGGAGTATGTTGCGGATGGCCACTACCGCAAGGAGTCTTTCCCCGACTATCTTGCAAGGGGTGACGAAGGGCAGGTTTTCGAGCCTGGGGATCTGAACGAAGAGGATTACTTCATCCCGCCGCCCCACAACCTTGATCGCAGCCGATTCAAAGGCGAACGTCCACTGGTCGTCTTTTTCGAGCAGGGAGAGTGTCATGCCTGTGATGTTCTGCACGGTCAACCTCTGCGGGATCCCGCCATCAACAAACTGTTCCGTAAATTCGACAACGTTCAGCTGGACATCTATTCTGAATCACCAGTCATCACCCCGGGTGGACAGCAGACAACCGCAAAAGCCTGGGCGCAAGACCTGGGGCTTTTCTACACCCCTTCACTGATCTTCTTCGATGAAGAGGGGAAAGAGGTCATGCGGGTCGATTCCGTGGTTCGCTTCTATCGCCTGCGCAATGTCATCAACTACATCACCAGTCGGGGTTATCTCAGCCAACCCAGTTACCAGGACTGGCGTATTAATAACCTGAGTAATTAGTGCCCGTCCGGAAACCAGTGAATAATTGTAGCCTGGATGAAGCGTAGCGGAATCCAGGAAGATAAACGGCTGATTCATACTCTGTTCCCGGATTACGCAAGCTCCATCCGGGCTACGGCAACTTGTTTCCGGACGGACACTATTTAGACACCGGTGCCTGTAAGGGCCACCCTGGGTTTTACGTGCGACAAAACTGCTTCAGATAATCCTCGTAGTCAGCCTGCTGACGATGCAACTTGTCGCTTTGACTCGCCTTATAACCGGCACGCAGGCGCTTTTCGACCTTTTCCAGCTTCTTCCGCTTTGCCCAGCAACTTTTCTCTTCACTGCGCTTCTTGCGGGGCTTCGTGGCTTTTACGCGGCGTTTGGACGCCTTTTTCTGTTTTGTTCTTTGCAGTCTGAGGCCCGGTTTGGCGGGACTCAGACCTGCACTCCGATTCACGATCCTGGTCTTTTGCTGCTCACCCGAAACACAAGGGACCTGCTGAAACGTCACATCCCCCTCCGGCAGTTGACATCGATAGACCGTCACACCACCGCTGGATGCTGCACCAAGCTGTCCCACTGAGCCGGCAAGAGTGAGCCCCAAGAGGACGCCAAAAACTGTTTTTCTGAATAAGTTCACTATCCAACCTCCTTGTCAGATCCACTTACTCAATCATAAAGGGAACAATATTCCCATTCAAGTTTTTCCGGGAACTGCCGATAGACACTTAATCACCTGGGGAGAAAAACAGATACGTCACCATGAGGAGCCTGGAACAGGAAAACCGGATGTTGCGCCAGCGACTGCTGGAACTGGGACGCGAGGCCCTGCACAACGAAAACACCTTCAAACGTTTTCACCAAAGAGAGCTGGAACTGCTCTCGGCCAACTCCCTGCCGGAACTGCTGAACAGCATGACCGATGGCCTGCAGGACTCCTTTCAGGTAAAAGCGATCCAGCTGATTATCGAAGATCAAGAGCACGATATCCGCCGCCTGCTCTATAATACCGGCATCCCGGAAGATGCCTTTCCTCTGGTGCGCTTTGTCGACCAGATCGACTCGGTCAACAGAGAGTATGCCACGCTGCAACGCCCCCGGTTAGGCCCCTTCCTCAGCCCCGACCATGATTCGCTCTTCTCTTCGAGAAGCGAGTTGCGCAGTATCGCGATATTACCGATATTCTGTCGCAACCGGCTGATCGGCAGCCTTAACCTCGGCAGTACCGACAGTAAAAGGTTCACGCGCCACCATGGCAGTGATTTTCTGCACCGGCTGGCAGCCATCGGCGGTGTCTGCCTGGAAAATGCAGTAAACCGGGAGCGGTTGATCATCAGCGGCCTCACCGATGCACTGACCGGGATGCACAACCGCCGCTATCTCGACCGGCGACTCAAAGAGGAACTGGCCAGGGCAAACCGCTACCGCCAGCCCATGAGCTGCCTTTTTATCGATGCGGATCACTTCAAACAGGTCAACGACACCCACGGCCACCAGGCGGGCGACACCGTATTGCGGGAGTTGGCCAGCCGCATTCGTTCCCAACTGCGCGCCAGCGACGTGGCCACCCGCTACGGCGGAGAAGAGTTCACCCTGCTGTTGCCGCAAACCTCCCTCGACGAGGCCAAACTGCTGGCTGAACGCATTCGCCTGGAGATCTCAAACCATCCCATCACCCTTGATAGCGGTGAACAGATACCGCTTACCGTCTCCATCGGCATCAGTGAGGCCCTGCCAACGCTGGGCAAGGCTTCGCTGAAACAGGTCGGAGAACATCTGCTTGCCACTGCAGATGAAGCCGTTTATCGCGCCAAAAACAACGGCAGAAACCGGGTGGAACACTGCCGCGAAGATGTCCGCCAACAACTGCCGGTAGATGAGGTCAGTTAGGGATAATCAGATTAATTTGGATTTTGTCATCTCGACCCAAGTAAGAGATCCAAACCACCAAGGCACAAGGATACAGACCTCTTGTTACACTAAGAGCGCGGTCCGCTTCCCTCTTCGCAATCAGGGTCTAAACTTACTTAATAAGAGGTACCCACCACTGAGTAAACGCAACCTGTGAACGTGCCCCAACAAAACCTTGTCGAGCGTTTTTTTTACGAAATCAAAAACCGACCGCTGTTGGCCACCCTGATGGTGCTCGGCTCGCTGCTAATCGGTTTGAGCCAATTCACCACCGCCACGCAAATTCTGCTCAACCAGGCCAAAAACCTTCTGTTCACTCCCGAATACCGGCTGGTGGCGACCGTGCTGGACGCCAACCTGCTACTGCGCTGGAACTCACTGACTCAAAGCTGGCAGCATCCAAGGAGAGACGTCTGGTTCGAGACGGAGATGAGGCTTCCGCTCTCCCTCAGAAACACGGGCGACCGGGAGGCAGGCATCGAGGGGCTGAAGCTGTTGTCCCAGGGCGAGGGTCAGTCCATCACTTGGGAGGCGGTCTGGATTGCACAGGATTTCGAGTGGGAACGCTGGGCCACGATCGAACCCCAGATCCAGAAACAGCGGGATCGGCTGACACCGATCATACTCGAACCTGGCCAACCGGCACTGATAGAAGATATCGACTTTGTGCCGCTGGACTTCGCCGATGAACTTGCCGCCGGTCGCTATACCGCCCAATTGCAGGCGCGTGTGACCGGGACCGAAGGCTGGATCGAGCTGCTGCGTTTCTCCTTCACCATCCCGGAGGATTTTTTGCTGGCTTCCGGCCGCGTCTCGCGCTATCAGTACTGGCAGCGTTTTGCTGTACAGGAGACAGCAGCATCGACCCAATAGGGCGAACTCCAGCAATCCCTGAGGGTGGAACATCAAGCGTGACGGGGCACGTCTTGCATTGCGATGATTTTCCTTCTTCTAATTGATATGTGATCAAATACTGAACTGTTGTATTTTACCTCTATTCATCGGTAACCTGATTTGTCACGCCGTTGAATGGCATCCACCCTGATATTCGAGCCTGGAAATCGAGATATGAAAAAAAGAATTATTGGAGCAGCTTCTCTGGTCTTGCTTCTGGCATCGTCGAACCTCTTCGCTGATGTGCTGAAAAATGACCGCTTCAATCTGCGCTTGGGTGGTTTTTTTGTTACCAATACCGAAGCGACTATCAGTTTTGTCAGTCCTGCTTTGGCAGGAATCTCGATCAATACCACGCGGGACCTGTCGATGAACGATACGACGAATGTCTTCCGTCTGGACGGGTACTACCGTTTCACAGAGCAATCCTCCATCGACTTCTCCTACTACCGCGTAAACCGAGACGGCAGCACAGTACTCGATACGGAGATCCATTGGGGGGGAAATATATACCCGATCAATGCCAATCTCGATAGCAGCCTGAACACAGACACGTATAAAATCGCCTATGTCTGGTCATTTCATCATGATGAGAAGGTCGAGCTCGGCCTTTCCGCGGGCCTGCATATCACCTCGTTCAATGTGAAATTAAAGGGCACACTCAACGACATAACCATCCACAATGACTCAAACTCTGCCACCGCACCCTTGCCTGTGGTTGGCTTCAAGCTCAACTACAATATCACCCCCAAGCTGATATGGATGAATAAGCTAGAGCTGTTTTACATCAAAATCGATAGTTTCAAAGGCAACTTCTCCGATTTCATGACTGCGCTTGAGTACCGGGCATTCGACAATATCGGCTTTGGCGTGGGTCTCAACTCCATCAATTCTGACTTGGAGCTCGAAGAGGGGGATGGGCTCCTTAGCCTGGACACCACCAACCTTGGTGCACTTGCCTACGCTTCGATCTATTTTTAATCATGGCAGCGCTGAAACTACCAACCCGAAAGCGTGATCTGTACATTTGGAGTTCGATCCCAATGATACGCATTGACACGTTACAAGCCTGGTGAAGATACTCATATTTTGTCTCTTATCTGCAATCAGCTGGAGCAACTTCGCGGCTGAGCCCAGTGACGTTTTTATCGGCCTGAAGATCGACCAGATCACCAATATCGATCAAAAAGAGGAGAACTTCAGCGTCGTCGGCAACCTGCGTGTCGATTGGCATCAACCCCTCCTGGCCTTCGAACGCGAGCCAGGCATGCCAAGACATCGAACCTATACCCTGGCCACCTTTCTCAAGCTGCTGGAGGAGAAGCAGATCCGCTGGCCAGCCTCCATCTACCACAATCAACAGGGGCGCATGGATTTCCAGAATCGGCTCATCTCCCTGGCGGAAGATGGCACCGTTTTGTACCTGGCCCGGTTTACCTCAACCTTTCAGGCCCCGATGTTCGATTTCCGGATGTTTCCGTTCGATAAGCAACTCTTTTTTATCCATGTGGATTCGATCTTTCCGGAGCGTCTGTTTAAATTCAAACAGATGGAAGGGTTCAGTGGGATAGGGGATCAGCTGGGTGAAGAGGAGTGGGTCATTACCGATGTAAACACTCGCCTGACAACGCACAATGAATTTAACAAAGGAGAGGCCTCCCGTTTTGTGCTGGAATTCCACGCCGAGCGCCATCTCAATTATTATCTGATGCGAATTTTGATTCCGGCACTACTGATCATTACCGTCTCCTGGTTCACCTTCTTTCTGCAGGACTACACCAAACGTATCGACCTGGCCGGCGGCAACCTGCTGCTCTTTATCGCTTTCAATTTTACCATCTCCGGTGATCTGCCCCGGCTTGGCTACATCACCCTGATGGACGCCTTTCTGGCAGGCACCTTTATCATTACCGTCTTGGTGGTATTGGGTAATGTCTGGCTGCGACGTCTTGAAAATCATGGCAGGCATGAGCTTGCACGAAAACTGGATATCTACGCAATCACCAGCTATCCACTGGCCTACCTGTTGGGCGCCCTCATCTTGTGGATACACTTTTTCTGGTAATTAGCGCTTTCCTGCAGGCGTTGATTGGATTGATCCATCTGTACAGTGACGAAACCGCTTGCTGCACCGGGCATTCATCAGCAGCCTTCACTCAAACTCCAACAGCGGAGAGATTACTGGGGGTTTCTCATCTCCCTCTGTCTCATCCTTCTGCTTCTGACCCAGAATCTGTTCCAACGGACTGAATACCTTTTTGATGGTTCGCCCAAAACGATCCAGCTGGTTTGTCAGGTCGGCCTCAACCTCTTCAGTCAAACCACCCACTCCCTCCTTCGCTTTGGCCGCAACCTCTGTTTGCTGGATGGCCGCCAGACAGGGATTCTCTTCACTCACACCGACATCGCCGAAGGCAAGCAGCAGATAGGCAGGGTTGGCGACACCCGCAGCCACACCGGCAATGGTTTTCAATGTTCCCAGTTTTGTTGGTTTGATGGACGGGGCATGCAGCCTGCCCTCCAGTTTCACCGGATTGGTCAGTGAAATCAGGGTCAGTTCCTTTGGTCGTGGATTGAGGATCATGTGGAGAGTCTCGTCACGCAGATCAATCTCCCCAGCACCCGCAATGGTCAATTTCTTGGTATCGATCAACATGCTACGGGTGTATCCAACCCCCTTGTTGAAATCGAGCCGGTCAACCAGACAGTTGAGATCAACCACCGGTTCATCTTTGAGGCCCATTTGAGGTAACAGGGTTCCCACAAAGTCTTTAAGTTTGAAGGGCAGATCCTGATTTTTGATACGCCCCTCACCGCCCACCAGCACCAAGTGGCCATCCAACCCTGCCGCCACCTCACGCAGGCTCCATCCCGACCCGGAAATATCCATCGCGAAATCGGCACTGCCATCCACATCCTGTGTAACATCCAGCCTTTCCAACAGAACGCCATAGTCGAACCCGCTGACTTTTAGTTGCAGAGCCAATTGCGGCGGTGTTGTAGCTGCATTGGCGCTTGCAGTGGCATTTAAGCTACCTCCGCTATCCAGTTTTAAAACGATGGAGTTTAGGTGCAGTTCGCCTGCACTGAGCCCCACAGATGCATGCATGCTGCCCACAGGGGTGCTGCCATGTACCAGTTTTGGAAATTTCAGATGCAGATTCATATCGAAGTGTATCAACACAGAGAGCGACATCGAATGCTCTGAAAACAGCCATTCACTTTCCGACAAATCTTCCTGAGGTTGTGCCTCTCCCGCAAAAAGGGGCTGTAGATCTGCAAGATCAATGGCCTTGGCGCGCAACTCTCCCCGTATATCAGGCCTGTCGCCCTGCAATCCGATCTGCAGATCCCCGACTATCCTGCTCTTGCCTGCTTCTACCCGGAGTTTGGAAAACGCCACCCGCTCCTCCGAGGCCATCGCTGCACCCTCCAACCGATAGGCGGGGGTTTCCGGCAGCGTCACTCCCGTCAGCTTCGACAGTGTTTGCAGCGAAGGGCAGTGGATCGAAAAAGACAGAGGCCCTTTGAGCTTGCCGGAGGCCCCATCCAAATGCAGTGACAGCGCTCCTTCCGTTTTCCCCAAGGTGATTTTAGTTGTAACCGGCAGAGAAGATTTCCCCTGCACCAGCGCAGTCAATTCAGGGCCTGTCGCCTGTAAATTGAAGGATTCACTCCGCAGCCCACCTTCGGCATTCAATGTCACATTTTTTCCATTCAGAGAAGCGAATTGCACACGACTGATAGCAAGATCCAGGGGAGATGAACCGTCTGCCTTTCCAAAAATGATCTGTCCCGCCGATGTTTCAACCCGAAGCTCCCCCTGTGCCAGCAACTCCCCCAGGGTTTGCCCGTTCCCGGCAAAGCGCAGCTGGATCTGTTGCAGATCTCCGCTCAGGTTCTCAGTCACACCCAAATGGGAGGCGATTTTTTCAAGTGCGACAGGGCCACTGGTCAGATCTGCGGTCAGCCTCTCGCCATTTGTCATCTGCAGACCACCCCGGAGAGGCACACCGTCCAGGCGCAACTGCAATCCCCCTATCCCGACTGTTTTGCCATCAATCTTCAGACGCCCTTTGAGCTTTTTAACCGGCAGAGGCAGCCCAGCGACCTGCTTGGCCGAGAGCGTCATATCCAGCGCCAACGACTCAGGCCAAGACACCTCCAGCGGCATGTCGAGCAGGCTTTTCTGAGGCACCTTTTTCGCCCCGCTTTGCACTTTTTGTGGTTTCTGCTTTGGGCTGATAAATGGCGCAAGATCGAGCCGTCTTGCCTGTAGACCGCCCTGAATGCGGGTGGCCACCTGATCCAGATGCAGGGTCAACGCCCCGTAGATATCACTGCCACCGAACTTGGCGTTAATCCCTGTAAACGCCACCTGTGTCCCCTCAGCAGACATCTGTCCATCGATTTGGAAGGCACCAGTTTTGCGCAGTTTTCCCTTCAGCAACGGCAGATGTGACAACTCTTTGCCTTCAAGCCTGATAGTCAGATTGGTGGCCGTTTCTTCGCCCGGTATTATCGCCCCTGTCACCGTCAATCGATCACTGTCCGTCTGCGCCCCGGCCTCCAGTGGCCAGTTTGCCGCTTCAGCAAAAGTCCGTTGGCCCTCCCCCAGAGAGAACTGCAGTCTGGTTTCACGCTGTTCGAGCAGACCATTCAAGTCAACCTCGACCCGGCCACCTGTAACCTTCACGCTACCATCTGCAACTGTGAACTCATCGAAACCATAGAGATTTCGAAGCCAACCGTTCAGGTCGAAAAACTGCACCCCAGACCCGGTCAAACGACTCGCACCCTGCAGGTCGGCAGAGGCGCCTTCCGGCAGGTAAGCACCAATCAAGCGCGACAGTTCATCACTAGAGTGGGCAGTCACTTTCCATGTCACCTGCTCACCTTTCAGCTCGGCATGAAGTTCGTTCTGTTCAGTATTCAAATCGAGACGGGCATTTGAGATACCTGCCGCAGTGATCAAACCGCTGAAACGCCCCAACAGATCTACCGAGTGATAATCAAACCCGGCGGTCACCTGCAAGTCCCCTGTTGCTGAGAGACTGGCTTCGGCACGCTTTACCCGCAATATCTTCTGCGTGGCTCCACCACCCTGATATACCAGCCGCAACTCCTCCAACTGCAATTCATCTATCACCGGCAGCCGCATTTCACTGGGAACAACAGAGGTTTCCGCGGCCTTTCCACCGGCAAATCTCCAGTTGCCACCCTGTTTCTCCGTGGACTCCAGCATCAGGTCGCCGCCCTGAAGCAGCAGTCGCTTGACCACCAGCTCACCATTCAACAGGGGCAGCAGTGACAGTTGCAGTTCCAGCTTCTTCAGTTTCAGCAGGTTAGCCCTGGATGCCCAGGCAGGATTGGCAACGGATATGTTTTCAGCCACCAGAGTGGGATGAAGGGATAGACCCAGTGCAAGTTCACCATTCAGGCTGACCTCACGCCCAAGGGTTTCACTGAGTCTGGCAGTAAGGAAGTCACGATTGACATTCAGCCAGTAAGAGGCCGTCAGCATCAAACCCATAACCAACAACAAAAGGATGGCCGCCACACCGGCAGACCAAAGCCAGACTCGTTTCATCTCAACCATGTTTAAGACCGACGCACTGCGCGGAAATATTTACATTGTGTGTGATATCTCATACGCCAATAATAGCCTTTAAACCTTGCCGGATAAGGAATAGATGGCTCTCACGAGATTTTGGTTCATTTTGTTGCTCTTGTTCTGCACTTCATCGCAGGCAGCAGTACAGACATTGCAACAGGAAGAGCTGCCAAACTACGCCTTTGCCCCCTTCATTGGCTCGGGAATCTACGCCACCCGGGACCGCACGGTCACGGTATTCAACTTCCCTCTCTCTTACGACTTGCGCACCATTGAGGAAGATGGCTGGGGGCTGGAGGTCACCACACCTGTCACTATCGGTCTATTCAACTTTGATTTCAGAGACCTTGAGATCCCTAACCTGGAGGAGCAACTGGGGACCCTGAGTTTCGTGCCCGGCCTCCACTTCCATCTGCCGGTTTCAAAACAGTGGATTCTTACCCCGCTTGTCGACTTGGGCGTTGGCAAGGCCAGCAGTGGCAGCGACTTCGCCTGGATCTACTCCTTCGGCCTCGAAAGCCGCTACAATTTCGACTGGCGCAGCTACGATCTTCTGTTTGGCAACCGCTTCCGCTATGCGGGTTATCAGCTGCATGAAAGCGATATCCGGGATGACTACTACTCCTTTGAAACCGGCTTAGATGTTTTACTTCCTACCCACCTAAATCACTTTGGATGGAAGGCCAGGTTCAATGCCTATGCCATGAACCAGCTCTATTTCGGCGACCTGGATTTCATCAATCCCCTTGGACAATCCCACGAGGTGGATGTGTTATGGGAGATCGGTTTCACGGTTGACCTGTCAACGAACACGGATACCGGCATATTCGAACTGCCACGCATTGGGCTGGGTTATCGTTTTGGCGATGGCCTGGGATTGATCCGACTGGTATTTGGCAGGATGTTCTGAATCTATATGAAGATAGATTCAATGGAAGAACCGCTGAGACAAGAGACCCGCAGGCATGCTCAAGCAAACGGGACATTACATCGTAGGCGCGGCGCCGCGATGACCCCGTAGCTGGGTAAAATCGCGGCTGGGCGCAGCTCCTACGTGCTACATGGAGTAAAGCCCAGATGGATCAATCCGCCTCTTCGACAATATTCTCGTGGCTGCCGTCACAATAGGGTGGATTGGCCGTCTGCTTACACATACAGAGCCAGGCTTCCCCAGATTTCTCCGCTCTGAATCCCAGTGGTGATATCTCGGTCCCCTGATGCGAGCCATCACAATACGGCTGATTTTTTGACCGCCCACAGGCACACCACCAGTACTCTTTACCCGCCTGCAACTCCACAGAAACCGGCTCTCTTGCTGCAACTTTTCCTTTTTCCATACACCTCACTCCTGAAAATTGATTCGTCACCTATGGCGTCATTGTAGCAATGCTCAAAACAGCGCGCGCGTGCCTCGTATGGGGATTAGGCTCACCGTCAATATTTCCTTTGATAAATACACGGTAATTTAGTAGGTTGATTCACAAGGTAACAGGCTTTTGATCATAATGGTCAATTCAATAATAACGTTAAAAAAATCAATCAGTTACTAGCTATAACCATCGTAAATACCTTAACATCGCTTAGTGGTAAAACATCATGGGAAGGCGTTCTGATCTCGAAAGTCGGGTTTTTGATGTAAAAATGCGGCATGGTTCCAACATAGTATATTAGTTTATGCTATATTACTAAACCATGAACATGCATAACCTAAAACTGAGGACACCGAACCAGATCCTGCAGCACAGAAAAGACCTGCAGCAGGTCTATTGTGGCCAGAAGCCTTTCCTCGCACCAGGTAAATCGCAACAGATCCTGGAGGACTATCTCGACTATTTCGAGTCTGAACTCCTGAACCAGACCCCTGAATCCAATATCAGCCAGATCCAGGAGATGTTGCTGGAACTCTCTTGCATCATCCGCTCCCGCAACACTCAACTGATTCCTGGGGAGTACAGTAATTTTCTGCAGCGGCTGATCCGCATCTATGGAGCGGGTTTTTCACAGAACCCCGGCAATGCATTCCTCATTACCGCAGCTGACTACGCCGATGTCATAGAGGCAATCAGTAACGAGTGTCCCAACTACGACTACAGTGAAGCACTCGGCCAACTGCTACGTTACATGAGCCAGTTGTATAAAGTCAGGAAGAGCAGCTGGAAAACCGTTTACGAGCATATTCAGTCAATGCCCGACTCCATTACTGCCGTGCAGATGGTGAAGACAGAGTATTTTACAGAGATCCAGCAGTGGGCAGAAGAGGGTGTCGGCAACCTGTTCCAGATCCGCAAGGATATCTATCAACGCATCGAAGAACTGGAGCAGCAAGCCAGCGCCATAGAGAAGCAGATAGACGCCGAAGGATCAATGCTGGTCACTGAAACCCCTGCCCCGAAGGTTTTCGGGCAGGCCCAGATAATCAATCTGGCAGAGAAAAGGGCGCAAAAGCAAATCGAAGCACTCCACGTGGACCTTGCTGCAAATACACGGGATATCCTCAGCCAGGGAGAGCTGGTCGCACTGATAGAATCCAACATCCAGGAATTTGATGATAAGCTGCTGGAAGCCCGCCGCGCCTATTCCATCCGTCTGGTACATGCCGCCGAGTTAAACCTCTCTTAACCGAGACAGGCCCAAACCCAAAGGCTTGCTAATACCCGCTTGCAGACGAAAAAAGGGGCGAACCCTACAGCTCTCCAGAGGGCAACTGTCCTGCACGTGCGATTATGGACGCCTCAATCTGATCAGCGATGGCCTCTTTTCGCTGCCGGTTTTCCTCCGACCGCGTCTCCACCCAAAGACCGAAACGACCCTGCTCCAGCCTGGAGATGTACACCTTCAGCGCACGCTGCCGGCGTTCACTCAGACTCGTCTCAGTCCTGCGGGCATCCGGTGTGTTAACGACCAGATAAATACGCAGACGTTCGCTTGGGTAGTCCGGGTGCTGGTACCAGTCGATATCATAACTCATGCGCCCGTATCCGGCATGGACCTGAGTCGTGGGCCATGAAGTGGTGAATTCCTCCGCCGCAGCCAACAGTTGGGAGTCTATGTCTTGCCTGGATTGCTGCCTGCGCTCCGGCATTTGTGACCTCCTCGCCAAGCGTTCTGCCGCCCGCGCCTGTTGCTTGTTATACGACTGCCAGGCTGTCTGCCCACCGATGGTTGCGGGCAGCAGCAGTGCAACGGCAACACAAGCCCATCCGAGGCGTCCAAGCCACCGGTTGAGTAGGTCGAAAACCGTGACTTCCAACTGCTCCCCGTCACCGCCGCCTGCCGTTGACACGCCTTGCCTCTCGTCACGTGACCCGGTCAAACGATCCCGCAGCTCCACCAGGTCGCCCCAGAGATCGCCGACGCCAGCCAGTACGGCACGAGCAGCAAAAATGACAACGCCCATACCAAGCAGGGTCAGACTGGCAAGCAGCATGCGGTTATCCACTTCCAGATCCACCTGCTGGCCCAGTGCCAATAACCAAAACAGGTTCAACTGATCTCCCAAGGCTTGCAGAGCCTCCCAGACCGCCTGGTAGTTTTCCAGCACGGAATAGAGCAACAGACAAAGGCTGATCAACGCCAGCCAGCCGGTATGCCTTTTACTTAGTGGTGCCAACCACTGCCAAAGCCGTTTCGCCAGCAGACTAACGCCTGTGATGGTTACAAAAAGTGCACACAGCCAAAAGAGATCGAGTGGCGCCTCAAGCGGCCACAACTGGAGCAGGACGATCAACACCAATAATAGGTAAAAGGCCCAGGCGTTCGACCACCAGGGGGCAGTGCGATGTTCGAGTAGCGCTCGGATCTGTATCCCCAGACTGCCAAAGCCGAACACATACAGAGGAGTGCTCAGCGAGATATAGGGTCTGAATTGTGACAGTTCGAAACCAGCCCGCATGCCGCCTTCCAAGCCCCACATAACCACAACGCCAGCCAGCAGTGCCACCAGTCCGGGGTAACCCAGATACCGACCGGCAATAAGCGCCGCCAGTGGTATGGCCTCCGCCACGCCAAACCAGCGCCAGTAGACAGGCAACTTCCAGAACCTGTGGTAATCGGGATCGACCACGGCATTCACCAGCCAGAGATTCAACTCGCGCCCCAAACCCAGAAGCAGCAGCCCCAACAGCACAGCTACAAGGCCTGGATACAGGGTCTGTGGCATCGCAGCATGCTGTGGCGGACGAAGCGTGCGTCCCAACAGCAGGTAGCCGGTGGCAGCCAGGAACTCTGCAGGCGTGTCCAGGATGAAGTCCAGCTTTAGATACTTCAGCTCAGTCAATCCCAACAAGGGCAGATCGGCCCGGATGGCACCCAGCCATACTGCAGCGTCGCGCGGTAGCTGAAACCCATCCAGTAGTACGCCAAACAGGGTAACCCCGATCAGCGATCCCAGAGCCACACCCAAGGAAACGCGGGAGAGACCCAGCGAGAACACAAACAGATAGAGTAATACCCGGAAGTGCAACACCGCCTGCAGCTTGATGTCGCCACTGTAGCGCTCACCCCATAACCCCAGGCTCAGAGCCAGCAAACCCAGGATCAGAGCCAGCAAACCCAGGATCAGGGGCAACGCCCAAGCCGGGAGGGTACGGCTGGCCAAGCGCTGCAGCGGTTCTGGTCTGCCCGCTAACCAAGCGAGAAACAGGGCTGCGAGATAGATGTCCGGGTATGCCGGCAGACTGATAGCGTCGTAGGAGATGTATAACGGCAACCCAAGACCGCCGAGCACCACCACCGCCAACCCCATCTTGCCGTACCGCTGGCCCAGCCACAGCGCCAAAGGCAGGATCAACCAGGGTGCCGACAATTTCACCATGTCCGCCAACTGAACATGGAAGGATAGCAGCAGGATTAATGGCAACCAGGCCCAAGCCCACAACCCGTCCCTCGCCCGGTCCGTTCCATGTTCGCTTGGCATGCTGCATCCCTCCCCCGATTGTCAGTGCAAAACCGCACCTGCCTCCCTAAGGTTAGCGCTTAAATAAACTTAGGGAACTGCCTTTGACCGAAACGGGTCGAAATTTCAAGAGCCTGCTAAAATACCTTCTTGAGACGAAAAGGAGAAATCGTATGAAAAAATTGGTTCTTACCCTATTGGTACTACTTTTCTCGGCCCCCTTGTTTGCCGATGAAATCCAGTCAACGATCGGGAAGTTCAAAAAAGCCCCGGATACCCACGCTTTCTTCAAGAACGCTTACGGTTATGCTGTTTTTCCCACCATCGGTAAGGGGGGAATCGGTATTGGAGCCGCTCATGGAAAGGGAAAGGTATTTCGAAAAGGAACCTATACCGGCAATTCCAGTATGACTCAGATCAGCATCGGCTTTCAGCTGGGTGGGCAGGCATTCAGCCAGATCATTTTTCTACAGGACAAACGGGCCTACGATGAATTTACGGGCGGTAGTTTTGAGTTCAGCGCCCAAGCCTCCGCAGTCGCACTTACCGCAGGAGCCAATGCACAAACCAGTACTGCTGGTAATGCTGCAGGAGCAGGCGAGACCAAACAGAAAGCAAGCTATGTGGGTGGCATGGCCACGTTTACCATGGCCAAAGGCGGCCTGATGTATGAAGCCGCTATTGGCGGGCAGAAATTTAATTTCAAACCCAAATAGGTGGCACATCGGGCAGCAGAATCCCACAGCACTGAACTGCTCCCGAATACAGGCCCTGACCTGCCACCACGCAAACAGGTGGCTATCTGCTGTACGCGCAAGGGGGATCATTCATTGACTGGGTTAATAAAACTGTACCTATTTCGCCCGTTCTCCTTAGCGCGGTACATAGCAGCAGCGGATTGGAGATGCGAAAGAAGGGCAGACTGCCCAAGGCGATCAACACAATAGAAACCAGTATCAACCAGACGGCGCAACTCGTTGCTTTCAGGAAAAAACCGGTATTCAGCGGAATGATTTTTTCGAAAGTACATGATGAGGGTAAAGAACCACCTTGCGGCACAGTCTTTCCATGTCGAAACCCGCTTTACTCCCGTTTGAGAAAATACTCAACAATCAAACCGACAGGCAATTCAGCCTCGGCGATAAGCACTTCGCAGTGCCCTGTACGTTCCATCAGATAATCAAGAAAAACCAATCCGGGCAGTATTTTTTCGGCCTTCGGCAGAGACGATTTCAAATTATTGTACTGGGCCGGTGAAAGTCCCCGAAGCTCAGACATTCTATCTTTCAGGGCATTTCTGGTAAGTGTTCTATTATAGTACCCAGCCCCATTCTCTCCGATAACAAAAGAGGTAATGGTGTTCGCGGCCAGTGCGATAATTCGATCCGTGTTTTCCGGTAATTCCTTGAAATTACCGTCAAGAAACCTACTGAAATTTTCTTGTGTTTCGTCCAGCGTGGAAGCACGTTCCACAAAACTCTCATAGGCGAGTTCGTAACCAACAGGAATTGAGCGTGATTGGACTTTATCGTTGTTCCACCAGGCGATCTGAATGCTCTTACTCCCGGAATCACTAACGAGCTTATTGGGCGCACCGCCAGTGGCGGCAAGATAACCCACCTCACCTTCTCTTTCGCCTTCAGCGACTTCAATGGCTATGCCGATTTCACCAGCCAGATCGATAACCTGCTGGTGGTTTCTGGCGTTCCTTATGGCGCTGGTGGCAATGGCAAGAACTGTCGTCGCGCCTCTGTCCCTGCAATAGCTCACAAATTGAGAGAGTGTATCCTCTATCTGCCTGAATTTACTCCGGCCGATCATCCCGTGGTTTTCCGTAACCTCTTTTCCAATCTCCAGCTGTTCTTTCCTGATCAGTTCTGTCGTGACTCTACCGTTAACTTTCTGCCCAAAGACAAACTTGAAGTTCTTGCTTCCCATGTCAATTGCACCAACCATACTTGGTCCTTCTTTGGCACAGGATAGTTGAGTAATGGTGTTTTCACTGATCATGGGTGATTGGAGCTGATAAGGAGGTTATAGATGCGTTTAGGTTATCCAAGACTCAGGCTTTATGGGCACCAAAATCAGGAGTCAGAGTAAAAGCCAATGCAATCTAATCTGCATCTGGTTGGGCCGTTCTCTCCAGTTTAGACCAAACCAGATGTTCTCGTTTTTATCGGAACCGTCCTACTCCGAGCCCTTGACCGACGAACCTTGCGCTACCAAGACCAAGCGTCAGTTGTCGACAGTTTGTTGACGTTCATGCAATCAGTGACACATGACAGGTCACCTGTCCAGCCAATGGTAACAAAATAGTGCTACAGGCTATTGTCTGGCGTTTATCCATTTTGCCAGTGTAATGAACATCAAATCAGGATTGACCGGCTTGGAAATATGGTCATTCATGCCAACCGCCAAGACCTTCTCCCTGTCCCCTTTCATCGCATTGGCCGTCAACGCAATAATAGGCAAATCCTTGAATTTCTTCTGCTCTCTTATTTGGCGGGTCGCTTCATAGCCATCCATGACCGGCATCTGGCAATCCATTAGAACACCATCGAAGTCCTCCTTGGCCAGGAACTCCAGCGCTTCCTGTCCATCGAACGCCATTTCAACTCTCATCCCACTCATGGTGAGGATATCCAGCACGATTTCCCGGTTTATTTCGTTGTCCTCAACCAACAGAATCTTGGCACCACGCATACTTACAATAGCCTGATCGACATCCATCTCAGTTTGATTGCCCAATGCCCTGTTTTGCGAAGACTCACTCTGTTGAGTCTTCAGGCGAACTGTGAATCTGAAGGTGCTACCGGCGTCTTGTTCACTTTCCACCGCTATTTCACCATTCATCAATTGGACGATCTTCTTGGAAATGATTAAGCCGAGGCCAGTCCCCCCATACTTACGGGTTGTCGAGCTATCAGCCTGACCAAAGGGCTGAAACAGTCCTTCCAGCTGTTCCTGGGACATGCCGATACCAGTGTCCTTTATGGCAAACTGTAATACGACTTCATGGCCACTCTCTTCTTTCAAGGCAACATTCAACGAAACACTATCACCCGCATCGCCGAACTTCACTGCATTACTCCCCAGGTTGATAAGAACCTGGCTTAGACGTAATGGGTCACCATTCAGTGCCATAGGAACATCCCGCCCAATTCGGACCAAAAGCCGAATACTCTTTTCCTCGGCCTTGAACCGTAGCAGGTTAACAAAATTGTCGATGACATCCTTGAGATTAAAATCGACTTCTTCAAAATTTAGTTTACCCGCCTCGATCTTGGAAAAATCAAGGATGTCGTTTAGGATCCCAAGCAGGTTTTCAGCTGAGCGGTGAGCCTTGCCTATATAATTTTTTTGCTTGTCGTCCAGCTCAGTTTGCAATGCAAGATGTGTCATGCCGATGATGCCATTCATCGGTGTGCGGATTTCGTGGCTCATGTTGGCCAGGAAGTCACTTTTCGAGCAATTAGCTGACTCAGCGACCTCTTTTGCTTCAGCCAGCGTCTGCTCAGCCGCCTTGCGTTCAGTGATGTCCTGAACAGTGCCTTCAGACCGAATGATCTCGCCTGAGTTGCTACAGTGATATCCGCACCTCTCCTGGACCCACCGAACATCATCATCGAAAGACTTCCGGACAATCCTGTATTCAAAGATGTGAAGGACACCATTTTTCTTAGAGTTCTCGTGCTGTTCCACTACATAATCGCGATCATCAGGATGAACAAGCCCCAGGTACAGCTCATACTCCAAATCGAATGCCTCAGGATCAACACCAAAAATACGGAAAACCTCTTCCGACCAATACAGTTTTCCGGTAATTAAATCATGGCTCCAGTTTCCAGTATGGGATATCCGCTGTGCCTCAGCCAATTTCTGCGCATAGTTATCGGCATCCCTCTCTGCGAATTCAGCTGCCACAACGCGATCTTGCAGTTCCCGACTTAGTCGCCTGTAATTGGTAACGTCCTGGCTTGTACCGCGATAGCCTGAAAAAACACCATCCGTAAAATATGGCTTTGCCGTCACATTGAATTGAAGGGCCTGACCGAGGAAGTTCTCTATCTTGCACGGAACCTTTTTGATGGGTCGTCGAGTTTCAATCTTTTCAAGAAGGGTATCGATGCCAGGTTGATCAGGGTCAGGTAACATCAACTCATGAAACTGTTTGCCGATATAGTCATTTGGATTAATACCGGTTATATCTTTCATCCGCAATGAGATGTCAGTGAAACGCAATTGTGAATCCGTTTCCCATAACCAATCGGATGCAGTTTCCCTGAAATCAGCAAGTTTATTTTTTGTTATATTCCAACCTTTCCGGGCAAGCCTGCTACCGGCAACTCCCCATGAGGCAAGCGCCGATACAAGAATCAACAAAACGATAATGACAATGTTTTCGATATGACTCTTGAAAATTGCACTGTAGACTGATGCCAGGTTTATTTGAGAAACGATTGTTAAATAATTATCACCGACAGTCACATTCCTGAAGGTAAACAGGTACTGATCACTCTCTATTTGTCCATTTGAAGCCGAGGCAACGTACTTAAACACCTTGGAAAAATCTGTAGGGAACGCAGCTTCTTTACCGAACATAAAACCCCATTCCGCCTCTTCTGTAGGGCCGATTAAATAGTGGCCGTTTTGGTCAAGAAGCAGTGGAAACCCAGATGATGTGGCTGGTATCATTTCGCGGATTGTCTTCAGCAAATAGTGACCGCGATAATTCATCACCAATACGCCGATTTTACTGCCGGAAGGGGAAAAAACAGGTGCAGACACTCTCAAAGTCGGTTTATAAGGTTGCTCTATTGCGCCTTTTTCCATATTGAGGTCAAATTGTGAAATGAAGTGCTGACCCTGTCCCTTCGCCACTGCCTTCTTGAAGTAGTAACGGCCAGATTTATCCTGGAGTTGCGCTTTGGAAACACTGATGGGTGCGCCGTCATTGTAATTGACGCGAACAACCTCCCTGCCATCGATATCCAGTATACGGATCTGATCGAAAACCTTTTTTTCCAGCGCGAAAACCAGGAGTTTATTTGACAGACTTATCCTGGCTTCAGGAACCTTCATTTCCAAGGCGTCTTCTAGATCCTTGTCCTTGGATAGAATGCGAAGATCGCTGATCACATCCCCAAGTTCTTCTCTGAAAAACTCCGCCGCCAGTCTGACATTGCTTTTTGCGGAAGTATTCAGTTCAACAATAGATACTTGTGCCTGGCTAAAGAAAATACCAAGTGCCAGCAACAAAATCACAACCACAGCAGGGAAAAATAGCTTCAGGGCTATTTTTAGCTGTTCTTTTGTTGAGTCCTTTGGCATTTCTCTCACCCCCACTACTTAAATTTTCTACTATTGATTGATGGCTTTAACAGCTGCTTCGAAAAAGGTTTGAATACCAATTGGCTCCTCTATGCAATGAGTCGCTCCAGCAACCAGTCCCGACTCCATTGCCCCACGCTCCTCTCGCGCTGAAATCAGCAACACAGGGATACCTGCAAATGAACTACCCTTGATTTCACGCAATTTTCCTATAAATGGTATTGCTTCCTGGTCATCTTGTTTCCAACCATAAACAATGAGGTTAGGTAGGTGGCTTTCGAGTGACTGCATTGCATCATCTGCATGAGAATATTGCTGAATTCCCCTGACATCTGCAATTTCAAGGATGCAAGCGATGATGTTCCTGAAATTTCGGCTCTTACTGACGACCAGGATTGCGGCATCATTCCAGTTGACGGACTTTGGAATCAAATCATCGGCGCCCAGCATTTTGAGCTGTTTTGAATCCGTTCGTAGAGATTCAGTTATGTCAAGAACCTCCGGGTTATTTTCCGCATATGGACTAAATCCCATGTCTTGTTTCAGGATGTGATTAATGAGCCAGTTTTTCAGGAAGTCCAGAAATTCATCTTTAACGGTATCTTCTTTTTTCTCGGAAAAACGGCGCGCGATATCAACAACCTGTTCGATGAGTTTTTCATGTCGCCGCTTGTGATCCTCGAATAAAGGGTATCTGCATGCCTTCATTACCCGTTCTTCGCGGGAAAAATGATAAAGGGTGTAATCGATCAACGTGTTAAGGGCACTACCAAGGGCCTTTCTATCCTCCACTACGCCGACATGCTGATGAAGTTGATTGATCAGTTTGACAATGATTTTATGATCCTGATCGATCGAAGGATTGCCGACGCTCATAGACTCCGACCACTCGATAAAATCCACAGCTTTACCCCCCCCATATTATTCATGACTTATATAGCATTCTGCTCTTCCGATAAGGTGCAGGCAAGAACAAATAAGCGCCTGCAGTTATTGGAAGAGATCTGGGGAGCACTGTTTTGCGGCTCTGACTATCCGCTGCTGATACCCTGCCTACTATCGAAGTAATCCTACACCTCGTCATATCCCTCAGACTTCAGAAATATACCTTGCTTTGCCGCCATCACGCCTTCGACAATCACACATTGAGCTGTAGACTACAACTGTCTAAAACGTCCTGTGATCCAAGTAAACGTCAGGAGAGATCCTCCATTTAGCAGGATCCACTTTCACCTTGGACGCATATACCAGCTCATCAGTCAGACTCTTGGTCCGGGTCGATTTCGGCTCAGTCTCCGTGTCCAACTGAACCTTTTCAGCAGACTGTTTTTCAATCTCATAAGCGGCATCATACTTTTCTGTATCGATGTAAAGCTCACGGATTCCAGCATTTCGGTGCTCTACCTAATTGCGTCCCGGACTCATCGCTTGAGCCATTGCTGATTGACTAAGAATCTCCCCCTACAGAGATTCTCATTGCAGAGGTAGCTAAACATCATGCCTTCTGACAAGCCATGCTGGCAGAGGGACTGGAATTGGGCAGGAAAATAATTCATATCTAAACTGCAAGCACCCTTTAAGGTACCGATCAAATTGATTCTAAAATAGCATTTTGGGGTAATTCAATCCCGTTACAACGAGCTTTGAGAATAATATTTCTTTTACTTGTTGGTAGTGACCAGCCACTTACTGTCTGTTGAACCATACTGCTCATGTCCGTTCAAGGATGGCTGCTGTTCAGTCTGTAAGACTGGCGATCAGATACTGTCCTAATAAAGAAGTTAGGACAAAAGCCTACCTCATGAAGGATTATTGGACAGCCCAGTCTGGCACGAAGATCGGTACCGGTATCTCCGGAAGTCCGTGCGCCCGCAATACCTCACGGGCATCTTCGGCGTCGATGAGCGCTAAAGCCCGGGCAGCCTGGAGTGAAAGGCGCTCGGAGAGGTTTGGCTGGCCGCCCCATAGCTCCGCGTACGGAAGGGATTCCGGGTCCGGCGAGTCTTCCCCCAGGGCCTTGGCGAGCAGCGGAATCGCCTGCTTGGCGCGCAACCGGCCGAACGCCTGATAAGTATAGGCGCGCACAACATCCATATTGGCCATCGCCACGCTAAACGGAAGGAGTGTCTTGCTAAACTCCATGATGGGCTCTACGGCACGAGGACTGCCAATGCGGCCGAGAATGTAAAGCAAGGCGGCCAGAGAATTGTCATTGTAATGAGACCGTTGACCCAAGGCGTCAATGCATGAAGGAACTCCAGCTTCGCCAAGTCGGATGAGCGCCTGTTCGGCAGAATCCGCAATCTGCGCAAAGATCTTGCGCCGCATGCTCGGTGGGCGCTGTGTCTTGTCGCCGTTGTCCCAGCCGCCCAACTGTGAGATCAAGGGTGGTGCGGCGGATGCATCGCCGATTTCGGCAAGTGCGTCGCAAGCAGCGGCGATGATACCGGTGTTGTTGATTTCCAAAGCGCCGATGATCGGCTCGACCGCATCGACAGCACTGATCGCGCCCAAAGAGCGGATAGCCATCTCGGTTTCTACCGAATCGGGCGGCAATTCCCATGCAGATAGCCGCGCCCCGAAGACCGCGACAAGCTTTTCGGTCAGCCTGAAGCGCACCGCATCACCAACCAGGATGCCACTTGCCACAGCTTCGGCAGCCAGGTACGGATTGGTCTGCACGAGGTCATCCACCAGTTCGTCGGCATTGGGCAGTAGGCCCGCCTTCGCTATGATGACCTCATCCCACGGACCACGCGACAGGCCGACAACCCCATCGAAGGTGGCCGCTTCGACATGGGCGAGCAGGACATCGACTGGGCAGGCCTCCGCCGCAAAGTACTCCTGCATGAGCTGATGATAGAAGCGCGTACCCTGTTCGGTGTGCTCCAGCAAGCTCGCACGGCACGCCACCTCCACGAGCTCAGAATCGGCGTGGGCCGTAACGACTTCTTCCGGCAACTCAGTGGATAGACCCTTTGTCAGTACCTCGCTCGCGAGTGCCGAGAGCCGGGCAACTATGTCAGCGTAGGGCACCCAGCCAGCCGTCTGGCGTCGATGCTCGCGCTCCCACAGCACCGCGACGAGCTTGCGGAACAACACGCCGGGATTCGCAGGCAATGCACCTGTGGCCGACTCCCGGGACACGGCCATCAGCGCCACCAACAGGTAGGGGTTGCGCGCGAGGGTCACTAAACGCCGGGAGCCACCCGCAAAACCGCCTGCTGGAGCGAACTGCACTTCCTGCAGGCCGATGCGTTCGAGGAATTCTTCGGCGTCATTCTCCAGATAGACGGTCGCGAAGCGACGCACACGCGCTTCGTCCATGGGTTGCACTTCGACGCACGGTAACTCAAGGTCTAGTTCAGCGCCGTAATCGCCGCTACGGCAAGTCACGACAACGCGGCAATCTGGCTCACGCGCGAGAAAGCCCTTGAGCGCAGCTGCCTTTGTTGAACCGAAGGCACCTATCTCGTTCAGACCATCAAGCAGCAGCAGGAGGCTGTCGAGTGCATCCAGAGGATCGCTGTCGAAAGGCCAGTGAGCCCGCAGGAAATCCTCAAAAGTGCTTTCATTGGCCCAGGCTGGCAGTCGCAGCAACAGGGGAAGCGGCGCAGAACGTTTGCTCAAGCGCTCGCGAGCCGCCTCCATCGCAACGCGACGAAGCGTGGTGGTCTTGCCAGCACCGGGCGCACCCAGCAGTATGAAGCGGCTGAAGTGATCTAGCGCCTCGGCGATGCTCTCAACATGTGCCGGCTGGCCGACACCAATAGAACCTGAAACATCAGGCGCATCGCCGAGCAGCGCGAACTCACCCTCTAGCCCCCACGCAGCCATCACCCGTGGCGGGGGACGCACAGCCGAATGACTTGTTGTGTCCTCTGCTTCGCCGGCAAGGGCCACGAAATCGTGCACGCCCTTGATGGATTCCATCTCTGCGATCAAGTGGAGGAGGTAGCTCGACACCGGGTCAAGGCGCGGGTCCAGTCCCTCCGTAGCCTCGATGTCGCGGATTAGTTTCGCAAGGGCGGCGCTGTAACAGTTCGAGTCGTTCGCACGGGTGAAGTCCACCCTCTGCGCGAGCTGAAGATCGAGCGGCGGTTGAGGCACAGGACGAAGCAGGATCGGATAGATACGCTTCTTTCTGTCGGCAGCGCGCGCCAGTTCCTTCAGGCAATAGTCCGACTCGACGTAGGCTGGGGACACGACGGCCAGCATGCCGGCCGAGGCGTCGAGCGACTTCTCGATAGCGCGTCGCCAGTCCTCACCCGTAACCAGCGCGGCATCCAGACGATCCATCCACAATTGCACCCCTGCCGCCCGCAGGTCTGCGGCAAGACGAAGCGCAAAAGCATCCTCCAGATGGCTGTAGCTGAGAAATAGATGGGCGTTTGGCATCGTCTCTGTATCTCACGCAACGGGGAATTGCGGGGGCAGCACACTAACTTTATTTCACTCCACCGCGCATTTAGTACACTGCCCCGATTACATGGGCTTAGGATGGCACATAGGCGATCAGTCACACTATTGACGCAAAAACTGCCAGCCCAGATTCAGCAGCACAAAACCGCCCACTCAGGTCACCAGACCGGTGACTGTGATGAATGCGCCTACGGATTTAGTCGACGTTATGATCGCTCTATTTCTTCCACCGACTACCACCATACTAATCGATAATTCTCCGTTATTGGGATCAAAGGCCTATTTAGTAATGTTAGCACTCACCTAGACATAGGGTAGTCAGATTTGAGATTTCTGGGATAGTGCACGAACTTCATTTCACTACAAAACGCTGAGGACGGCGCGCAATCTACAAAAACAAAATCCGGGGTTATAAGGAAGCGTTACATCGAGGATTGGAAGTATCTCGCACTCCGTGAGTTTGCCGGACCCCTAATCGCCAGCTACATGGACTTCAAGCTGCTGGCTCACTTGGATTCACACACTACTGTGCGGCATTACCCCCGCAAGGTGAAGGTAATAAACCTTTATTTTGAGTTTTTTGGGGAAGCGAGCGCGTCTTTTGGAAACGCGAGAGGCGAAGAAATCTGCAACCTATTGAAATATGGTGGCCAGGGACAGAATCGAACTGCCGACACGGGGATTTTCAGTCCCCTGCTCTACCGACTGAGCTACCTGGCCATAAATCAGAGCGCGTATTATAGCGATCTTGGGGCAGTTAGTCAAGCGGATACTGGATATTTCTCACCTTCCCCAAACAGTGCCAGCCCACTGCAGTTTCATGAACCGGGTAGAGTGAACTCAGGCGGGTTTGCAACGCCTTCACCAAAAAAGTATTTTTCCATCTGATCTTCAAGAAACTTCCTCGCCTTCGGATCCACAGGGCTGAGGCGGTTTTCATTGATCAGCATGGTCTGAAACTTGAGCCACTCTGCCCATGCCTCTTTGGAGACGTTGTCGAAAATCCTCTGGCCCAGATCACCGGGATAGGGTGCGCGATCCAGCCCTTCGGCTTCACGATTCAGTTTGACGCAGTTTACGGTACGGCTCATGGAGGCCCTCCTAGGGGGATGCTATTGGGAGAAATACCGCAGCCAGCTGGCCGGTTATCCGACACTGCCAACAGTTGAATACTTCTCCAGCTCATTGATGATTCGTGAAACCGGCGCAGCCAGTCCCAGTCCAGAGGAATCCGGAGTTTTATACCAGATAAGATCACCTGTATCCAAGACTGCATTACTGGGGTTATTGGCGCTCATACGCAATGGCGTTATTTCGAGATGGAAGTGGGTGAAGGTGTGTCGCCTCAAAGGCATCTCCCGCAGTACACTTGCCTTGATCGCGAAATGCTCCCGACACCAGACCGATGGCTCCCGGGATGCAGGGCACTCCGGAAAACTCCAAAGTCCGCCCCAGATCCCCACCGGCGGTCTCCGCTCCAACAACACTGCCCCCTCGCCATTTTGCACGACCAGCATCTGAGCCTGCTTCACCGGCAATGTTCTCTTTGGACGGGGAGAGGGAAACGCCCGCTGATGCCCGCTCGCATTGGCCAAACATAACCGGTTCAAGGGACAGACCGCACAGTCCGGCTGACCTCGCCTGCAAACAGTAGCACCCAGATCCATCATCGCCTGATTATAGGCCGCGACCCGCTTTTCCGGCGTGTAGGTCTCCGACAGATGCCAGAGCTCCCTTGCAACCACCGACTTGCCCGGCCAACCTTCAACTTCAAAACAGCGAGCCAACACCCTTTTTACATTGCCATCGAGGATCGGATGGGATTGCCCCAACGCCAGTGAGAGGATTGCGCCGGCGGTGGAACGCCCAATCCCCGGCAGGGACTCAACCTGATCGATATCCTCGGGGAATTGGCCGGTATAACTATCCCGGATGACTGCTGCCGCCTTATGCAGGTTACGGGCGCGGGCGTAGTACCCCAAACCCGACCAGTGGTGCAGTACCGCATCCTGGGAGGCGTTTGACAGCCGTACAACATCGGGAAAACTGGCTATGAAACGCTCAAAGTAGGGAATAACCGTGGACACCTGGGTCTGCTGCAACATGATCTCAGAGACCCAGATCCGGTAGGGATCCACATCCCGCTGCCAGGGGAGATCCTTGCGGCCAAAATGGTCGAACCACTCAAGAACGGCTTGGGAGAATTCACGGGCATGCATGGAGAGAACCGCAGCCCGGATGGCACATGACGCCATCCGGGCCAAATGGGATCAGAAGAGGCCTTTCAGGCCACCCGGCAACTTATCTTGCAGACCGCCGGGCAGTTTCTCCTTCAGCTTCTCATCCAGTTTCTCTTTGAGCTTAGCCTTCTGACTCTCCGCCAGCACCTTGCCAAGATCGATATTCCACTGCGGATCGGCCCAGGAGCCTTGGAGATGCACCGGAATCGGCACGCCTTTGAGATCTTCCAACCCTTCACCACCCTGACCCTTGCCGGTGCCGACTATCACCGGCTTGACCGTATAGTCGAGTGACTCCGCCACGATGTTCACTTTGCCGGAGCCTTCCACCCGGAGAAAGGGGGATTTGGCCAGCAGATCACGATTATCCAGCACACCATTGCGCACGACGGCACTGGCGCTCAACTCAGCGAAATCGGTCTGCTCCGGTTCATTACTCACGGCTGCTGTCTTACCCGAAAGTTTCGCTTTGGCATCCCGAATCATCTTTGCCAGATTGATCCCTTTGACGGCGCCGTCACGAAAATCGAAATCCAGCTTGCCGTTGAGGGTCTTCTTGAGTTGGCTGACCAACTGACCCGCACTCGTCAGATTGACATTGAAGCCCCCCTTTCCCGCCAACCGATCCTGCCCTGACACATCCACCACCAAAGGACCTGCCTGAATACCGCTGGCACTCTGATTGATTTTGAGCTTCGGCGTCTTGCTGCGCACATCAAGATCCACCGTCCCTTTGAGGGCGCCATCGTAGAAGCGCCCCACTTTCTGGTCGATATTCAGTTTGCCGTCTTTGCTCTTCACCTTGACCTGAATTGCCTCGGCACGAATGTTGTTAGCCTTTATGCTACCCACCCGCAGGGTGCCGTCGAGATCGAGTTTACGCAGCATATCCACCGGAAACAGGGGCTCCTCTTTGGTTTGCTTGCCACTGGAGGGCTGACTGCCACCTGCCTCATCCGCAGGCTTTTCCGACTTCGGTGGCAGATAACGGTCCAGGTCTATCTTGTCGATATCGAGGGTAAAGGCATAAGCCGGATTGGCAGGGTCGATCAGTTCGAATTCACCTTTTATCTGAGTCTCATCCAGCGCTATCTGCAGATCCTTCAGCGCCACCCGTTTCTGATCCGCCACAAAAGCAAACCCCATACCCAGCCGGTTCAACACCTTTGGATCGGCAGTCTCAGGCACCGGCAGTCCAAACTTCTCCATCCACTGTCGCAGACTGAACTCGGCCAGCTTGATCTCACCATTAAATGCAGGCGAACTCTGGATCCCATGACCTTTAACAGCGCCACTCATCTTGAGCTCCCCTGACTCCAACACAAGATTCTTGACCTCCAGGGTTTCGGCCTTCTGGTCGACATAGAGATCAGCACGCAGTTCGGCCTCCACGCCATCCTTGGGCAGACCCTCCCCGGTAACCTTAAGCAACAACTTCAGGGTTTCTACCGCAATGCTCCCGGCTTTCGGGTCCGCGTTGAGATTGCCGGACAGGTCGACCTTGCTCCGCAAGGCTGGCTGAGCGCTATCGAGCCCCAACCCCAAGGAGAATTCAACCGGCTGTCCTGGATTCATAGCCCCGGTTTTGACTTCCAGATCCTTGATTTCAAAACGATCACCGGTCGACTTGTCATCCCAGACGATATGCGCGCCACTGATTTCGATCCCACCGATGGAAACTTCACCCATTCCCTTGCCGGCAGATTTTTTCTCCGCCACAGGCGCTTCAGCCGCGCTATCAACCATCTCTTTCTGACCGGCTTGCGCAAGATCATCCCAGTTGGTGACGCCACTCTTGGATTTCGCCAGATTCAGCTCCAACCCCTCCACCTGCACCTTATCCACTTCAAGCGCCTGCTGCAGTATCAGGGGAACCAGGTTCACCCGCACCTGTACATGATCGAGGGCGGCAAAAGGTTGGTCTCCAAAACCGGAAGCATTACTGAGACTCAGCCCGTTGAGTTCAAGACCGAGCCAGGGAAAGACCGAGAGGCCGATATTGCCGTCGATGGTCAGATCGCGCCCAGTGGCTTTTTGCACTTCGGCGATGATCTCCTGTTTGTGGTCGTTGGGATCCACAACCATCGGCACAATGATCACTGCGGCAACTATGAGTACTATCAGTAATACCAGCAGCCCAAACAGCACTTTCAGGACCTTGCCCATCCGTCATCTCCTTATTTTTAACTATCTTCTACGAGGTGTAGCACAATTCCAACACAGATCGAACTCCGCATCGACTTTTTCACCGCATTTTGGGCAGACCCAAGCAGTTTCTCCAACAGCCTGGATCCGGTTATTTGTAAAATTTTGTAACAGAATCTTCGCATGCGGCAGATCTTCTTCATTCACCACCCAGAGCGCCGGAAATATATTGGCCACCAACTCTCCAGCGGCACCGGACAGGTAGTCTCCCAGCAGCACCGTTTCGACCCCTTGCTCCAGGAGGAAATCCTTGAGCATCTGGGCTTCGATGCGGTCAGCCGCCTCATAGAATTTTAACATGACAGGCTCTCATTGATCAGCTGTAGGGCATCAATAAAGGAAGGAACTGCCGGCGCTCAAAAATATCGCAGATAAACGTAGAAACTGCTCACCAGTATCGACATCAGCATCAATGGAAAAGCCATCAACATGAAAGGCAGGAAGCGTATCGGCTGCCCGGCACGTTCGGCGAATCCCGCCACGATAAGGTTGGCGCTTGCCCCGACCAGACTACCGTTACCGCCCAGGCAGGAGCCCAAGGCAAGAGACCACCACAGAGGCGCCAACTCCTCGGGACCGCCAAAAGTTACCGCCATGTTTTCGATCAGCGGGATCATTGTGGCGACGAAAGGGATGTTGTCCACCACAGCTGATGCCACTGCTGAGACCCAGAGGATGGCGATGGCAGTGGTGGGCTTGTCCCCGCCCGTGAGATCCAGCACCTGATGCGCCAGCATCTCCAGCAGGCCTGTGGTCTCCACACCATAAACTACGATAAACAGGCCGATAAAGAAGAATATGGTGATCCACTCCACCTCGCAAAAAGCTTTGTGTACCCGCTTGGACTGCTCACTGGGAGACATCGGCAGGTTGATCAAAATCAGCAGCACTGCAGCACCGAACATGGCAATGGTAGCCGGCTGCTGACCGATATCGTGGGCCAGGATGAATCCGGCCATCACCAGAGCCAGTACGAGCATCGACTGCTTGAGCAGGCGTGGATCGGTGATGGCATCCGCCTCCCGGTAGTTCATGACCTGCTGGCGGCTCTGCGGGTCAGCGACGAGTTTGCGCCCCCAGATGAGGTAGATGGGAATCAGGGTCAGGGGCAGAACAATCAGTGACAGGGGAGCGAGATTGAACAGGAAATCATTAAAGCTTAATCCTACGGCAGAGCCGATCATGATGTTGGGGGGATCGCCGATCAGGGTTGCAGTGCCGCCGATATTGGAGGCGAATATCTCGGCAAACAGATAGGGATAGGCACTGACCTTGAGCGCATCGGTGATAAGCAGGGTAACGGGGGCAATCAATAGTACGGTAGTAACATTGTCCAGCAGTGCGGAGAGTATCGCGGTAACCAGGACCAGGGTGACCAGGATGCCCCAGGGATCGGCATTGACCCGCTTGGCGGACCAGATGGCCAGATACTGAAACACCCCTGAATCCTTGGTGATGCCGACAATGATCATCATGCCGGTCAACAACCCCAGGGTGTTGAAATCCACACCCTGAAAAGCGGCTTCCTGAGTCAGTACACCGCCAAGGATCATCAGGCAGGCCATAGTCAGTGAAACGACGGCGCGATTCAGGCGCTCGGTAAGTATCATCGCATAGGTGAATACGAATAACGCACCGGCAAACCAGAGCGGGTCGAGCCCAAAGATCACATCCGGTTGATGGATATTATGCATTTGCGATCACCCTTCTGCAGAGAGGATCTTTTCGCCGACATCCCAGTAGGAAATCATACCAAGCAGTTTATTGTTTTCAGGATCCACCACCGGGATGCTGGTTCGGTTGCGGTAGAGGACCAACAGGGTCTCCACCAAGGAGGTATCGGGTGTGACAATCTCGACATCCTGTTTCATACAGATGGAGATCGGCTCATGCTCCATACCATTAAGGCGTTGGTGAAGATCACCCAAGGTCTCATAAACAAAAGAGAGACTGGTGAGTCCTTTTTCCATGACCGCGGCCTTGGGCAGAACCAGCTTCAGCAGGCAGTTGACCCCGAACACACCCAGAAAGCTCCCGTCCTCTGCCACCACCGGCACCTGGCGATAGCGGTGTTGCATGATCTCCTGGACAGCCGTGCTGATAGTGTCGGTCGGTTTCAGCACAGTGGGACTTGGATCCATTAACGAAATTGCGGTCATGGGAAGAACTTCCTATGAAACATATGGCAGGAACAAGTGTGTTGTTTTTATCAGTACCATCATAGCTTCCAAATGAAATTATGCATGGAAAGATCAAGCGACCACGGAAACATCGACACCCACTCCCCGATAAACCCAGACAGACGAATTCACTTGAAGGACATCAGTTTGCGGACGCTGCCTGGGAACCCAAACAGAAGCATGAAATGGAGCGGGTAGCGAGAGTCGAACTCGCCTCACTAGCTTGGGAAGCTAGGGTAATACCGATATACGATACCCGCACAGCAGAGACGATTCTAGCAAGCCAAAGACGCTGTGTCAGCGACTGATCACCCTGATGCAGGTCCACTCTCGTAGAGAACTTCCATTTCTTCTGTGCAGTGTTCCAATACCTTCGGACGCTTGACCTTCAGGGTCGGCGTCAACATGCCATTTTCCACGGTCCAGGGTTCCAGCAACAACGCCACCCGGCGAATCTTGGCATAACCGGGAAAACCACTGAGGGCAGCCTTGATACGACTCAATACCTCATGCTGGAGACGACTCTCTTTCAGGCTCTCGGGATCGGCGGCGTCCAGGCCATACTCATCCGCCAGACCGGGCCAGAGATCTGCATTCAACACCACCAGCGCACTCATGTAGGATTTGCCCTCTCCCACCACCATCACCTGTTCAATCAGCGGATCCAGGGCAATCGCCAGCTCCATGTCAGCGGGAGGAATCTTCTCGCCGTTGGAGAGCACCAGAATATCCTTGAGCCGGCCCGTGATATAGATATGCCGATCCTCATCAAAGCGCACTTGATCACCTGTATGCAGCCAACCATCCGCATCGATCATCTCTGCTGTCGCGGCATGGTTGTTCCAGTAGCCGAGCATCATGCCCGGCGTTTTGACCAGCAGTTCATCGTTTTCGCCGATCCTTGTTTGGATCCCCCGTAACGGAACGCCTACACTCCCCAACCTAATGTCATTCAGCGGACTGACGCTGATCACCGGACTGGTCTCCGTGAGACCGTAACCCTGCACCATCGGCAGTCCAAGACCAAGGAAGATACGGGCAATCTCCGGGGATAATGCCGCCCCTCCACTGACTGCGCCGCGCAGGCGGCCGCCCAATTTCTGCAGAACCTTCTCCGCCACCAACCGCCGTAACAGCGGCATCAGTAACAGAGAAGGCGACCAGCGCCGACGCCCCATACGCCGCTCAAAATCCTTGAAGCCAATAGTGACCGTCAGGTTGAACAGCAGGCGGGCGATAGCCGGTTTTTTCTTCATCTGATCATGCAACTTGGCATAGACCCGTTCGAAGATGCGCGGCACCGCAATGATGATCGTTGGCTTGATGTTCTGCAGATCCTCCGCAAGCTGTGTAACGGAGCGGGCGTAGGCGACTGAGGCTCCAGCCATCATCGGCAGATAGTAACCGGCGGTCCGCTCCAGGGTATGGGAGAGCGGCAGAAAGGAGAGAAAACTGTCTTCCCGATAACAGTCCACCACAGTCAGCGAGGCGTGGGCGATGGATAGCATGTTCATGTGGCTCAGCATCACACCTTTGGGACGCCCAGTGGTGCCGGATGTGTAGACGATTGAGGCAAGACTGTCCGAGTCGGCATTCCGTTGGGTCAGCGGCTCGCCCTTCGCCGGCAGCCAGCTATCCGCCGTCAGGACCACATCTCCCTCTTCGCCCATCTGCACCGGTTCTTTGTTCGCCTCCAGCACCACCACCCGCTGCAACTGCTGCAGATCCGCCAACGCCGGGGCCATACGGTTCCAGCGGCCGGCGTCCTGCACCAGCAACAGCTTTACCGCTGCGTCCTCCATGATGTAGGCAATCGCTTCGGCACGATCATCGGTATAGAGCGGTACCAGCACAAGTCCCAGAGACATGCTGGCCTGATCGAGCATCACCCACTCCGGGCAGTTGCGCAGCAGCACTGCCACCCGATCACCGGATTCGAGTTCCTCTCCGGCAAGCGCCTGACGCCAGCGCGCCACCTGCTCGCCCATCTCGGCCCAGGTCAGGTCGTACCAACACTTCTCTTTCCTGTCGTAACTGCGATACGCGAGGGCATCCGGCGTGCGCCGCACCCGCTGAAAAAACATCCCGTCAAGCGTACGCGCACGCTCAACGGGGATTAGATCTTCACTCCATTGTTCCAAAAGAGCCGCTCCCCAAACCTTGAGACCAATACTTCCGTTGCGTCTCCATTTATTATGCGCCGCCGGATTGGTGTAAACTCGCCGCTTGGCTACATCCAACTAATTGATTGTCAGCGCAGAGACCTGAAGATGCAGATTTATATAAACGGCGCAGAAAAGCAAATCCCCGATGACACGGACATGGTAGGATTGATCGAACAACTTGAGCTCACAGAGCAGCGGATTGCCGTCGAGGTCAATGAGGAACTGATTCCCCGAAGCACCTTCAGCGGCCATCACCTGCACGCCGGTGACAAGATTGAGATCATCCACGCCGTCGGCGGCGGATAGAGCAGATCAACCGATATCACCCACGTCCAGCCATTCAAACTTCCGATAAAGAACATGTCTAACGAAAATACCAAAACCGACTCTTTTACCGTCGCCGGCCGCGAATTCACCTCCCGCCTACTGGTGGGTACCGGCAAATACAAAGACATGACCGAGACCCGCGCCGCCATTGATGCCAGCGGCGCCGAGATCGTCACCATCGCAGTGCGCCGCACCAACATGGGACAGAACAGGGACGAGCCGAACATCCTGGAGGTACTTCCGCCCAGTGAATTCACCTATCTGCCCAATACCGCCGGTTGCTTCGATGCCAAAACCGCCGTGCGCACCTGCCGCCTGGCCAGGGAACTGCTCGATGGTCACAACCTGGTGAAGTTGGAGGTTCTGGGTGATGAGAAGACGCTTTTCCCCGACGTCATTGCGACCCTGGGTGCCGCCGAAGAGCTGATCAAGGATGGCTTCGACGTCATGGTCTACACCAACGACGACCCTATCGTCGCCAAACAGCTGGAAGAAATAGGCTGCGTTGCGGTGATGCCGCTGGCCGCCCCTATCGGCTCCGGACTTGGCGTTCGCAACCGTCTGAACATCCGCACCATCGTGGAGAACGCCAATGTGCCGATCCTGGTGGACGCCGGCGTGGGCACCGCCTCCGACGCTGCGGTTGCCATGGAACTGGGTTGCGACGGTGTGCTGATGAATACCGCTATCGCCGCTGCCCAAAATCCGGTGCTGATGGCCTCCGCCATGAAGAAAGGCATCCAGGCCGGGCGCGAAGCCTACCTCGCCGGACGCATGCCCGCCAAGCGATTCGCCTCCGCCTCTTCGCCGATGGACGGGCTCTTTTTCTGATCTGCCACAGGGATGAAGGAAGAGGCATCGACAACCCATCGCCCGATCCGCAGCTTCGTGCTGCGCCAGGGCCGCACCACCCCTGCCCAGAGACGAGCCTTCGAGGAACTCTGGCCCCGTTACGGACTGGAGCTTCCCGCCACAGGTCAGATCGACCCAGCCACCATTTTTGGCAACACCCACCCCCTGTTTCTGGAGATCGGCTGCGGCAACGGCGACACGCTGGCCGCATTGGCGGCTCGCCATCCGGAGCGGAACTACCTCGGCATCGAGGTGCACGGCCCCGGCGTCGGCAGCCTGATGCTGAAGCTGGAAGAGTCCGACAGTGACAATGCCCGGGTGCTGAAGTGCGACGCCATGGAGCTGTTGCGCCACCATCTGCCGGCCGGCTGCCTGGATGGGCTCTACCTGTTCTTTCCCGATCCCTGGCCCAAGAAGAAACACCATAAGCGCCGCATCGTACAACCGGAGTTCACACAACTGGTGCACCGGGCGCTCAGGCCCGGCGGCTTTCTGCATATGGCCACCGACTGGGAGCACTATGCCGAACAGATGCTGCAGGTACTCAGCGAAGCGGAGGAATTTAAGAACAGCGCAGGCCGGGGAAACTTCTCCCCGCGCCCCCCGGATCGCCCTCTGACCCACTTCGAACAACGGGGCCAACGCTTGGGTCACGGCGTCTGGGATCTGATCTTCCGGCGTTGCGACTGAGCAATTCCTCATGGGCAGCCTGACCCTCAAAGCCTTCCAGACACCTCTGCTCGCTGCCTTCAATCTCGAACTGGCGGCCGGGGAGTGCATCACGCTTACCGGCCCTTCGGGTTGTGGCAAGTCGCTTCTGCTGCGCGCCATCGCAGATCTCGATGCGCAACATCAAGGGGAAGCCTTCGTCGACCAGACACCTCGCCACTCTCTCACCGGGTCGGAATGGCGCAGACGGGTCGGCCTGCTACCTGCCGAGAGCGCCTGGTGGGCTGAACGGATCAGCGACCATCTGCCGCGGCAGGATCCCTCCCTGCTGCAATCTCTCGGCCTTCCTCCCGAGAGCGAAAGCTGGAGTGTCTCCCGTCTCTCCAGTGGTGAAAAACAGCGTTTCGGCCTGACCCGGCTACTGCTCAACCACCCCAAGGTGCTGCTGCTGGATGAACCCACAGCCAATCTGGACCAGACCAACAGGGAGCGGGTGGAAGCACTCATCGAGTCGTGGCGAAAAACCCAAAATAGCGCGGTGATCTGGGTCACCCACGACCCGGCGCAGCAACAGCGGGTTGCCCAGCGGCATCTGCAGATTGTTCAGGGCAACCTGCAGGAGACGACATGGAACTGATCCGGCTCAGCGCCCTCGACCTTGGCCTGGCAGCCGGCCTGGTGCTGCTGTTGGCGATACTCAGCTTCCGCCTCTCTCTCGGGGTGGAACGAAAACTACTGATCGCCGCCCTGCGCAGCATCGTGCAACTGGCACTGCTGGGGCTGGTATTGAAGAGCCTCTTCGCCCAGTCCCACCCTCTGTTTATTGCAGCTCTGGCACTCTTCATGCTCTTTATGGCGGGTTACGAGGTCATGGCCCGGCAGGCACGGCGCTTCAGCGGGGCCTGGGGCATGGGGGTGGGAACCCTCTCCATGTTCATCTCGTCCTTCAGCGTGACTATTCTGGCGCTCAACGTGATCATCCAGGTGGAACCCTGGTATTCGGTACAGTACCTGATACCGCTGCTGGGGATGCTCTTGGGCAATACCATGTCCGGCATCGCCATCAGTCTCGATAACCTTACCCACAACGCCTGGCAACAGCGCCATCAGATAGAGGCTCGATTGATGTTGGGCCACGACTGGCACAACGCCATCGAAGAGATTCGCCGCAACGCCCTGCGCAGCGGCCTGATTCCCATCATTAATGCCATGGCCGCCGCCGGAGTGGTCAGCCTGCCAGGCATGATGACCGGTCAGATACTCGCCGGCAGCCCCCCATTCGAAGCGGCCAAGTACCAGATCCTGATCCTGCTGTTGATCTCTGCAGGCACTGGCTTCGGCGCCACGGCGGCAGTCTGGCTCGGCTCCCGGCGGTTATTTGACGAGCGGCAGCGGCTGCGGCTGGATCGACTAAAATCGTCATAAGTAGCAAGTATTGGAGTTCGTGGTGATGATCGGCATGGGTGTGGTTTCTCTGCATGTGGCGAACGTAGGGTGCGCTGTGCGCGCCAGAATGAACAGTTACAGCAATCATGGTGCGCAGGTTGCACCCTACCAAACTAAGAACTCTCTGTCGGAGGCTCCCTAAACAGCATGCACGATTACGGAAACCTGCTCATACTCGCGACGCTCTGGTTGCTCTATTTCCTGAGCCACTCACTGCTTGCATCTCTCACAGCCAAGCACTGGGTTGCAAAACGTTATCCCGCTTTCATGCCCTGGTATCGCATCAGTTTCAACGTGCTCGCGGTGCTGTTACTGCTGCCGCCGCTGGGATTGATGTGGCATTGGCACAGCTTACCTCTGTGGGAGTTCAATGCTGCCCTGACCTGGTTCACCTACGGCCTGACACTGCTGGCGATCCTCGGTTTTCTATGGTCGACGCGATATTACGATAGCGGAGAGTTTATCGGCCTGCGCCAGCTGCGGCTGCGCATCCGGGAGGTTCACGACCAGGAGAATTTCCACATCTCCCCCCTGCACCGCTACGTCAGACACCCTTGGTACAGCCTGGCACTGGTATTGATCTGGAGTCGGGAAATGGACGCTGCGATGCTGGTCTCAGCGATTATGATGACGCTCTACTTCATCTACGGCTCGCGTATAGAGGAGCGCAAACTGGTGGTCTATCATGGGGAGGTCTATCAGCGATACCAGTCACTGGTGCCCGGCTTGCTGCCCAGACCCTGGCGTTACCTGAGCCGGGAGGCGGCAGAAGCACTGGTAGCTGGCGCCAGACGGCAATAAACCACGCCAGTTGCAAGCAAGCAGTACATTAAATTGTAAGCACGGCACCTCGCCGCGATAGCCCCGTATATGGGCTAATCGCGGCGAGGCGCCGCTCCTGCGAACGCTTCCAATGCCCGATCCGCTACGCTTGATCGGGCCTACGCCTCATCAGCGGCTTGGGTCCCAGAAGTTGCCTTGGGGTCCGTATCCAGCTCCCGGCCCCATCATACGACCCGGACCAAACCCACGCCCAGGCATCGCAGGCATTTGAGGGGGCTGCATCATGCCGCGACCCGGTCCCATCTGTCGCATATGGCGGCGATGCATTGCATGACAAGCGGCACGCTCTTCCGGTGTCATACCGTCGATCACGGCCTGCTGCCTGGCCCACTCATCATCCTGGTTCAATTCAGGTCTTGCAGGACGATCTTTCCACGGAGGCTTCACCGGCAGATCAAGCCCCACTTCAGCCGCGCGTTCCCGCATATCCTGATAGCGCTCAAGACGATAGGCATCCCGCTCTTCAGGATCCATGTTGCGGAGCGCCTTCATCCTCTCCATACGCTCTTCCATAGAGGGACGCAGATCCGCCACTTCAGGTTTACCCATCCATGAGGGATGGTCCGGGAGCAGCACGCCGGACTCAAGAGCCCGTTTCTGCAGCGCCTCATAGCGTTTTTCACGCGCTTTCATACGCTCTTCCATGGATTGCATCGACCGGTGATGCTCCATCATCCTACTGTCGGAGGGGGCTGCTGCCACAGGTACAGGAGCCTCGGCAGGGGCTGCGGCACTCTCCTCCAGCACAGGCTCAGCTGCCACAACCGGGGCAGCTTCTGCAGACACTGCCTCGGCAGCAATTGTTGGCTCTGTGACAAGCTCTTGCTCGATAGCTGTTGCATCGGCAGCGGCATCCGGGGCGACGGTGGCATCGGCAAAAACCGTTGCACTTATGGGCAAAAGCGTCGCTATTGCGACAGTAATGAGTGTCTTTCTAAACATGAAGCTTCTCCTTCGGATGATTTTGTTATTGGGATAATCTGTGCTACCTGGAATCAATGGGGCTATCTTGAACAACGCGGGTGTAGGTGCATTGGCTACACTACAGCAAGTGTAGCAGTCTCAGAAGAGGGTGTTTGCACACCTCCAGGGCTATTGCACGGCTGACTGCTTCGACTTTAATTTAACAACCTTCTGCTGCAGCTGCTCAAGCAGGCCTTCCATCCCCTTCTGCTTGATCAGGTTACGAAAGCTGGTTCTGTAGTTACTGATAAGACTGACACCATCCACGACCACATCATAGACGAACCAGTCATCCTGTTTCTGTCGCAGTTTGTAACTGACCGGTATCTCAGCACTACTGGTAATGACAAATGTCTGTACCTGTGCCCGTTTGCCCTTCACCCGCTCCCTGCCCAAACGTGCGGTCTGGCCTGAATAGCTGTCCAGCGCGGAGAAATAGGTATTTTCCAGCAACTCCCGGAACAATTCGATAAAACGCGTCCGTTGATTTGTGGATGCCTTTCTCCAGTTGGCCGCCAGAATAACCTGTGACATTGCCTGAAAATCGAAGGTTTCATCCACGATGGTGCTGACGCGGTCCCGGCGTTCTGCGGATGTCAGCCGCTTGTCGTTCAGAACCCCCACCACATCATTCATCGTATGCTGCACCATTTCGGAAGGTCCGATACTGGCGCTGGCAATTGCGGGTAGAGCCCCGCTCATCAGCACTAAAAGCAGTGCGAGACGAATTAACATCTGTATAACTCCTTATCCATCCCTGAAGTTCGCGCCCTCAACAACACCCATTCCCCCAAGCAAGCTCCCAGCTTCAGAGACCTTTGTATGCAAACCCCTGTAAAGGCTTCTCTTCATTCGTAACCGCCGAACCTGTAGATGCTAACATGCCCTGACCGTCCCGCCCCTCTCTGACCCGGGCAACACCAAGCAAACGGGCACCGCTGCCACCTGCATTTCGAACGAGCCGAGCGCTGTCAACCAACCACACGACCTCTCCACCCGGTTTAACAATCCTGTATTCGATGCGAAAATCGGCTCCACCCTGCAGCACCGTCTTGAAGGCTGCCACTACTGCTTCCCGATCATCAACATGGATTCGACCCAGGTAGGCATCAAATGTTCCATCGAAACTTCCCGGCCGAAAGCCGAATACCCGCTGCATATTGTCGTCCCATCTCAGCAGCTCTCTCCTTACATCCCACTCCCAGCCGCCAAACAGAACCGACAGCCCCAACAGGCTGAGGTGATTTTGGGCCATCCCGCTGTCACGCTCCACCTGCGCCAATTGCAGCCTTAGTCGTTCGCGATCCTCCTTCAGCTCACCCTCAACCCGCCGCCGCCGATGGAGAGAGCGCTTCAACCCAGCGGTTCTGCGCGTCACCTTGCGATCCACCAGGTGTCTGAAACCCCAGATCCAAACACCGACCCAAAGCAGCGCCAGCAGGATCAACAACATGACCACCACTGAACCATTCTGTAACAGCGGCGGCTGATCGAGCACCTGCCAACGCTTGCGGATCGTCAACTGCTCTTCGGGGGAGATGCTGTCCAGTCCTTTCTGCAGGATATTGACAAGCATTTGATTGTCCTTGACAACCGCGAATGAAAAGTCTCTTGAACGCCCTGCCTGTGCCACCTCCATAACGCCAGGGGCAACCCCCTGTGCCAACTGGTGCCTGGCAGTGGCAGTATCACCAAGATAAGCATCCGCATCACCCATGGCAACACTCAACAAACCCTTGGCAACACCAGACACCTTCACCAAAGTGGTGCCTGGAAACTCCCGCATCAGCCAATCCTGCCAGACGCTCAGTTCCACCACTGCCACCCGCTTTCCAGGCAGTTCCTGCAGCGTCAGTTGAGGCATGCGCCCTGACGAATATATAGCACCGGGCAGATTGATATAGGGACGGGTGAACAGCAGGAACTCAGCACGTTCCGAGGTCCAGTCGTCCACGGCCGACAGGTCCAAATCCCCGACCATCATCGCTGCATCAAGGATCGACCTGTCCCCGAAAGGGACAAGTTTCAGCTCCAGACCCATCTTCAGGCTCACAAAGCGCAGATAGTCGGCAGCGATACCCGATGGCTGACCGTTTTCTTTGTATGAACTGATGGGCGCCATCCCATCGATCAACCCCACCCGAACCTGCACCTGCTGATCCAGCCATGCCTTTTCCTGTACGCTGAGCGGCACACTCCCCCCCACCGCACTTAACGACAGCAGCAACATAGCCAACAGCGCAATAAATTTAAATGGAGAGAAAACCATCCTGCAACTCTCTTTCGTCACACCAAACACCTAGACAGATCGACATTCCACAAATTTTAATGATTTTCTCAGTAAACAGGGCATATTGAAACAAACTGGTGAATCTATCGCCTCAATTTGTAGTCGCCGCACCCAATTTCCGGTATCTTCGGCTATTTTCCACAGCACTATTGCAGGTTTGTTATGAGTACAGCGTTTGTCGCCGTTTTGATGGGTTCAGATTCCGACCTGCCGGTCATGCAGGCAACTCTGGAGGTCTTAGGCTCTCTCGGGATCCCATACGAGGTGAAGATCACCTCGGCCCATCGTACGCCCGAGGTCACCCACGACTACGTGAAAGATGCAGACGATCGAGGTTGCAATGCCTTCATTGCTGCCGCTGGACTGGCGGCCCATCTGGCCGGGGCCGTGGCAGCCGCCACCTTGAAACCGGTGATTGGCGTACCCCTTGATGCCGGGCCATTGAAGGGTATGGATTCACTGCTCTCCACCGTGCAGATGCCAGGCGGCATCCCGGTCGCAACCGTTGCAGTGGGCAAGGCTGGTGCCAAGAACGCAGCCTATCTCGCGGCCCAGATCCTCGCACTTGGTGATGAGGCGCTGGCGGTACGCATCCGTGAAGAGCGACAGGCCAATGCCCAAGGCGTCATCGACAAGGACGCCAAGCTCCAGGCCGATCTTGCCGGCTAAGGCTGTCATCCACCCCTGGCACCTCCGGCTGGCCGTCCGGACGGTGCTTGGGGGCGGTCTCATCGCCTATCCCACCGAGTCGGTCTATGGACTGGGTTGCGACCCACTCAATCCACTGGCGGTGTTCCGCTTATTGGCGCTGAAAAAACGCTCCGCCGACAAGGGCCTGATCCTCATCTCGGACAGCTTCGAAAGACTGCGGCCCTACCTGGCTCAGATTCCGCAAACAAGACTCAAACCGGCACTCGACAGCTGGCCCGGCCCCGTCACCTGGCTGCTGCCCGCCGCCGCAGATCTGCCCGTCTGGATACGTGGAAAACATTCGACTGTGGCGGTCAGGGTCACCGACCATCCAATTGCCGCAGCACTCAGCCGCGCCTGTGGCAGGCCACTCATATCCACCAGCGCCAACCTCAGTTCACACCCTCCAGCCCGTAACGCACTACAGGTGCACAGCCGCTGCGGTAGCGCCATCGACCTGATTCTGCATGGCGAGACCGGCGGCCTGAAACGCCCAACCCCCATTCGTGATCTGTTTTCCGGCCGAATCAGCAGGAGGTAGAACAGAAGGAACTCAATTCCTGCCCGCACACCAAACCGGTCAAGAAACTGCGCCATCGGCCGTTATGGGAATTTGAATCAACAAATTACGCTAAGCTGTCAGTATCGAAAAGGATCGCGACAAGCACCATGGAAAAACGGCAGGACCCTACTGCAGGTATCCCGGACAGGGCCTCTCCCTGGCGCCTCCCACTGGCGCCGGCGTTGTTGTTCGCCTTCAGTCTGCTTTTTTTTCCATTCAACCAGGCTTTCGCGCTGCAACTAATCACCCATCCGAATAGTGATATTGCAGAGATCAGTCGCAGCTCTGCACGCGCCGTATTCAGCATGCGCCGCCAGGTTTGGCCCGATGGCGCTGCCGTTCGGGTCTTTGTCTTTCCCGACAAACACAAACTACACAAAGCATTCGCAAAACAGCTGCTGGGGGTATTTCCCCATCAGCTTCGCCGCGCATGGGACAGAAAAGTCTTTTCAGGGACCGGACAGGCCCCCGAAACCGTCCAGTCAGAGACGGAAATGATAGAGATGATAAAAAAGACTCCCGGCGCAATCGGTTATATTTCCGAGGACAACAGAGATGAATCGGTACAGATTCTGCAAGTGGAGTAGGCGACTCGTCCTGCTCGGCTGGCTGCTGCCGCCACTGGCGACGGCATCCTCACTGTTTGGTGATGAAAACCTGCAGATCCACGGTTTTCTGAGCCAGGGTTACACACACACATCCGCCAACAGCTGGTTCGGTGACAGCAGCAACGGCAGCTGGGACTTTCGCGAACTCGGCCTCAACGCCTCCTACCGGATAACCCCGAAACTGCAGATCTCCGGCCAGCTTCTCTCACTCACAGCCGGCGAGATGCAGGACGGCTCACCGAGTCTTGACTACGGTCTGCTCGACTACAATTTCGCAAATTACGATAACGGAAACCTTGGTCTGCGACTCGGCCGCGTCAAGACCCCCATCGGCCTATATAACGAGACCCGGGATGTCGCCTTCACCCGTCCCACTAACTTTCTGCCCCAGTCGATCTATTTTGACAAAGTAAGAAATCTGGAACTCTCCAATGACGGCTTTGAGATTTACGGCGACCTGCTGACAGATTGGGGGGATCTGCTGTTCCAGGGCGGCATGGGCAAGCCAGTGACGGATGAAAATGTGGAATACGCCTATCTTGGGAATGATTGGCAGGGCGAACTGAATTCCGACCTCTTCTTTTTTGGCCGGGTCATGTATGAACTGGATGGCGGCCGCATCCGGCTTTCGGCCACCATTGCCGACGGCGACCTCGACTTCGAACCCGGTCCCACAGACCCCTTCAGCAACGGTACCGTCGGCATACAATTGCGGGTGCTCTCGTTCCAATACAATGCAGAAGCTTGGCGCTTCACCACGGAATATATGCAGGAGGATGTGATCAACCGGGACTTGGGAGCCTTCCGGCCTGACGGGGACAGCATGGCCGAGGGTTACTATCTACAGCTGGCCCATGACCTCTTCAGCGATTGGGAGATCATCGCCCGCTACGACGTCAGCTATCTTAACCGGGACGACCGGGACGGAACCAAACAGGAGGCCGGACCCTTCGGCATACCTGCCCACAACATGTTTGCCAAGGACTGGACCCTGGGGTTGCGCTGGGACATCACACCCGCCTTTATGGTTCGCGGTGAATATCACTGGGTTGACGGTACTGCCTGGCTCTCATCAAGGGAAAACAACTTTTTCCAAACAGAACGCTATTGGCAGATGTTCAGCCTGCTTGCCTCCTATCGATTCTGATTCAGCTGATACGGGCGCATGACAACCAGGCAGCAACGTAAACCTCGTTTTATCAGTCTTAAGTGGAAGCTGTTGGTTCTGCTTAGTCTCTTATTAGTCCTCATCAACGTCTCTTTAACGGCTATCGCTTATCTGAAACAGAAGGAACAACTCGAATTACAACGCACAGAGGTCCGGGAACAACGCGCCAGGGAAGTTAATGGATTGGTGCAGGGAACCTATTCAAGGCTTCTCGGCATAGCCAGTCTGATACCCGAGCTTGACATCGATACAGAAGATTCTCTGGAGCTTGCGCTGCAGATCAGCGCTATTGTCACGGAACATGGCGACCTGCTACAGATTGAGTGGGGGGTGGATACCATCCACTATTTTTCAAAGGCGGGTGCACCACTGTTCACCTGGGGGCACAACATCGGCCCTATACTGAACCATACCCTGGTCGATCACGTCATCGAGAACGAAGAACCTGCCAGCGCACTCGCCTGCCGACGTGAATGCCGACAGTATGTCTCCGTCCCTGTGTTGCAGGGCCACAGCATGGCCGGCGTATTGGTCGTCGGCGAACTGGTCGCAGATACGGTGGTCAGGCTGCAACGGATCACTGGTGCGGGTATCGCTGTCCTGGTCAAGGACCATCCAAGCAATGCAACTTCCAAAGGCTTCCTCTCTCCCTGGGAGATGCGGGTAACAGCACTCTCCGGCGCTCACACCAGCCTGCAACGCATGAACAAGGCAGCAGAGCAACTGCAGTTTGCCGACCTCTCCCAGAGCGAACAGCTGCAGCTGGAAAACAAGACACTGGAAATCACAGCCTTTCCGCTGACCAATGATGAAACCGCCGCGCCGGCACACCTACTGATCATCGAAGACATCTCCGGGCATATCCAGGCTATGGAGAGTGCCTTTCGCAACAGCATCACTGCCGGAGTCGCCGGGATTCTGCTCACCGAGCTGCTATTGCTGATGCTGTTATGGGGTCCAATGGCACGGCTGCAACGGGTGTCAACCACCCTGCCGCTGCTGGCAAAGCAGGCCTACGGCCAAGCCCGTTCGTCACTGAAGTCAACTACAAATGAATCATTCTCTCACGATGAAATAGACCAGCTCGGAGAGACAACGGAAACACTCATCTTCCAACTGGAGGCCCTGCAGTCGGAGGTCAACAGCCGCACCCACCACTTACTGCAGCGCACCAGTGAACTGGCCCAACAGCGCGATTTCGTGCAGGGCCTGATGGATACTGCCCAGATCATTATCATCACCCAGCGCACAGACGGCCGGATAAACACTCTTAACCATTTTGCGGGTCAGTTGACCGCCTATGATCTGAAAACTCATCCGTCACTATACTTCGACCAGCTGCTTCACCCCAAGAACCTTGATCCGGAGACCATCGTAAAGCTCTTTCAGCTGCGTAACGCCAGCCTGGACCACTACCATCACGACTGCGAAATAGTTACCGCAGCGGGCGAAATCCGCACAATCTCCTGGTTCCATGCACGGCTTGATATCGCTAGAGAGGACGATCCAGCAGTACTCTCCGCCGGCATCGATATTACCGAACGTCAACAGGCTGAGGAGAACCTGGCCTGGCTTGCCGATCATGACCCCATGACAGAACTGTTCAACCGGCGTCGTTTTCATATCGAGTTCGAAGCGATGCTGCAGGCGGCAAAGCGCTACGGCCACACCTCCGCACTGCTCTATTTCGACCTCGACCAGTTCAAGGATATCAACGATACCAGCGGCCATCAGGCAGGGGATGCCCTGCTCAGAGTGGTGGCTGAACGGCTACATGCGGTGACCCGGGAATCCGATCTGCTGGCCCGGCTCGGCGGCGATGAGTTCGCGCTGGCCCTGCGGGAAACGAGTAAGGAAGAGGCCATCGGCGTGGCGCACAAGATCCAGGAGGAACTCAGCAGAGTCGAGATGCCGGTCCGCGGCAACAAGCATAAGATCTCCGCCAGCATTGGCATCGTACTCTACCCACTCCACGGCATTACTGTGCACGATCTGATGGCCAATGCAGACCTTGCGATGTATCAGGCCAAAGATGCCGGACGTGACTGCTGGCATCTCTTCTCTGTTGACGAAAACATCCGCGAGCGGATTGAAACCAAGATCCAAATCAAAGAGCAGATCGAACAGGCGCTGTTGCAAGAGAGCTTTGTTCTCCACTTTCAACCGATTCAGCAGATCAGCGATGGCCGTATCTCACACTACGAGGTACTGGTCCGTATGCAGGAGGAAGATGGCTCCCTGATCCCGCCGGGGCTGTTCATTCCGATTGCGGAAACCACTGGACTGATCCACAAGCTCGACCGGTTGATTCTCAAGAAAGCTCTCAAGCGGCTCGAGCAGCTGCAGCAGTCACAACGCAACATCACCTTCTCCGTCAACCTCTCGGGCATGGTGGTGGACGATCCCCGGCTGCTGCCCTATCTGAAGAAACAACTGGCGACACACCAAGTCGATCCCGGCAGTCTGGTATTTGAAGTCACTGAAACCGCCGCAGTCTCCAGCATCACAGCGGCAAAACAGTTGATGGAGCAGATCAAGGCGCTCGGCTGCCGTTTTGCACTGGATGACTTCGGCGTCGGTTTCTCATCCTTCTTCTACCTAAAGCAGCTGCCGGTGGATTATGTGAAGATCGACGGCTCCTTTATCCAGCAACTCGCCTCCAATCAGGAGGACCAAATCTTCGTCAAGGCACTCTCCGAGGTTGCCAAAGGATTCGGCAAGCAGACTATCGCAGAGTTTGTCGAGGATGAAGCCACCCTGCAGCTGCTGGCGGAGCTGGGAGTCGACTACGCACAAGGTTTCCACATCGGCAAACCTCTGCCGGAACTCCTTCCTGAATAGACCCAGCCCAGGTTCCCGCACATAAAAAAAACCCACCCGGGGAAGGGGTGGGCCTAAACAGCGCATTTTTCAGCGCCGGAGGAGGATCGAATTCATTTGTCGTCCGTTACTTAATGTATCGACGCCCCTGCGGAATTCTTTAGAAATTTTTTATCGATCATCCATTTGCCGTCCGCACCACACATCTATCTGTTTTCATTGTATTTTTTCTGGGACAACCGCTCCATCCCGGCAGCAGACCATCAAATATCATTCGTTTAATTCTTATTTTTTTGGCGAATCGTACCTCCAAAACCCCGTAGGCCTGATCAAGCGCAGCGGATCAGGCAAAATGCGCAACGAACAAACACTTTACGCCGGATCTGCTGCGCTTGATCCAACCTACATTCTTACACAACCCGACTGGCCAGATAGTCGGGCAGATGCTCTTCTATCCACTCCCGTAACCAGTGGCTGGCGCGGGAACCATGAAAACGTCCCAACTCTTCACCGTGATGGAACAGGATCACCGTCGGGAATCCGCGTAGGCGGTAGTGGCCTGCCAGACGCATATTGTCATCCACTTCCACCTTGGCCAGCTGCACTGCCCCATCCAGCTCTTCGATCACCCTCTCCAGCGCCGGCGCAAGGGATAGACAGGGCGAACACCACTCCGCCCAGAAATCCACCACGACAGGCAGTTCTGCAGAGGCCTGGATCACCGTCTTTTCGAAGGTCGCCTCTTCCACGATAAAAATATGGGGGGATTTGTTCTGCTGTTCCATGACCGGTACTGCCTCACTGCGTATGGAAGAATCTTTCTTAACGGTGTTTTTCCGTCTTAAAAAATGGTCGCCGGGTTAAATCGATCCGAAGAATTGGTTAACCGCCTGCATGATAGGGTATCTTACAGGGTTTACCCAAGCACTCAGGAATCTATCCATGCCGAGCAACAGTAGCCGTTCGCCCTTTCCTGCCACCCGCATGCGCCGCATGCGCCGGGACGATTTCTCCCGCCGTCTGATGCGTGAAACGATCCTCACCCCCGCAGACCTGATCTATCCCGTTTTCGTGCTTGAAGGGAGCGGTGAAAGGGAAGCTGTCGAGTCCATGCCCGGCGTGGAGCGCATAAGCATCGACCTGTTGGTCGAGGAGGCAAAACAGGTGCACCGTCTCGGCGTTCCCATGATGGCGCTGTTCCCGGTCACCCCGATGTCCGTCAAGACAGAGGATGCCAGAGAGGCCTTCAACCCGGAGGGGCTGGCCCAGCGGGCGGTGCGGGCACTGAAAGAGGCGGTACCGGAACTTGGCGTCATGACCGATGTCGCCCTCGACCCTTTCACCACCCACGGTCAGGACGGTCTCATTGATGAAACCGGTTATGTATTGAACGACGAGACCAAAGCGGTTCTGGTCAAACAGGCCCTCTCCCACGCCGCAGCGGGGGCTGATGTGGTCGCCCCCTCCGACATGATGGATGGCCGCATCGGCGCCATTCGGGACATACTCGAAAGCAACGGGCACATCCACACCCGCATCCTTGCCTACTCGGCAAAATATGCCTCCAGCTTCTATGGCCCGTTCCGGGATGCCGTCGGCTCTGCCGCCAATCTGGGGAGCGGCAACAAGTACAGCTATCAACAGGACCCCGCCAATACAGACGAGGCGCTGCACGAGGTTGCGCTCGATCTGCAGGAGGGGGCCGACATGGTGATGGTAAAACCGGGCATGCCCTACCTCGATGTGGTGCGTCGGGTGAAAGAGACCTTCAGGGTCCCGACCTACGCTTATCAGGTCAGCGGTGAATACGCCATGCTCATGGCCGCCGCGCAAAACGGCTGGCTCGACAAACAGGCGGTGGTGCTGGAGTCCCTGCTCTGTTTCAAACGCGCCGGCGCCGACGGCATACTGACCTACTTCGCCAAAGAGGTGGCGCAGTGGTTGAATGAGTAATCACCCATGACCGACAGCTACGCCGTCATCGGCAACCCCATCGAACACAGCAAATCCCCGCTGATCCACGCCGCTTTTGCGGAACAAACCGGGGAGTCCATCGAATACACCCGCCTGCTCGGCAACCTCGACGACTTCGAGGGCGACGTGACACGTTTTCTCAGGGATGGTGGACAAGGGCTCAATATTACCGTGCCGTTCAAAGAGGCGGCATGGCGTCTGGCGGATGAACTCAGCAAGCGAGCCCACACCGCAGGCGCGGTCAATACCCTGATCCGGCTCGAAAGCGGCAAATTGAGGGGCGACAATACCGATGGCATCGGCCTGGTGCGCGACCTCACCATCAACCACGGCTTTCGCTTCAAAGGAAAGCGGGTGCTGATACTCGGCGCCGGTGGCGCGGTCCGCGGCGTGGTGCGCCCCCTGCTCGAAGAACAGCCCAAACGGCTCATCATTGCCAATCGCACCGCTGCCAAGGCCTACTCTTTGGCCACCGGCCTTAGCAGCTTCGGCCCAGTGGCGGGCTGCGGACTGGATGAACTTGAGGGCATGCAGTTCGATCTGATCATCAACGGCACTGCCGCAGGTCTTGGTGGAGAGGTGCCGAAGATCCCCGAAGGCGTACTCACAAAAGGCGGCTGGTGTTATGACATGATGTACGGGGATGGACCCACAGCATTTCAAAAATGGGCGCGGGAGCGTCATGCCGCCCGGGCGCTGGATGGTCTGGGCATGCTGGTGGAGCAGGCGGCCGAATCCTTCCGGCTGTGGCGTGAGATCCTGCCTGATACCGTTCCGGTTATTCGGATGTTGCGCGGTTAAAGCGGCGTTCCCGACGATCCCAATCCCAAGCCGGGGCATTACAATCGGCGCGTTTGATAAACTCGCGGGCGGTAATGCGACAGCCATCGAAGATTTTACCGTTCAGCGAATCGATCAAGGCCCAACCCTCATTGTCCGATGAGGTGAAGACGATGAAGTAGTGATAATCCTTGTCGAAGCAGTCGCGTCCCATGCGGCGCTCAAAGCGAGTATGCACAGACTTGCCGCCCAGCAGATCCTGTATCTCCAGCAACTTGGCTTCCGCCGGCAGATTCCCGATAAACACGTCCATTTGTCATCCCTCGATCAATCGACTCTATTAACCCTCCCGCCACAAGTGGGTGGGATATTGTGAATTGTAGGAGCTGCGCCCCGCTGCGGAAACTCCGTTGATAGGCAAATCGCGGCGAAGGCGCCGCTCCTACCACTTCTTTCCCGTATGTCTCTTCATCAGCCGCACATAGTGTGCTGCAGAGTAATCGAGATACTCCAGCTCCTGATCACTGAGCGGACGCACCCGCCGGGCCGGGGTGCCCACCCAGAGATAGCCCCCCTCGAGGTGTTTTCCGGAGGGTACCAGTGAGCCGGCGCCCAGCATGGCGCGCGATTCCAACACGGCACCATCAAGAATAGTGCACCCCATGCCGATAAAACAACTATCGGCAATATTACAGCCGTGCAGCACCGCCTTGTGCCCCACCGTGACCCGGTCACCCAGGATCAATGGCGAGCCACCCGGCTGGTACTTGCTGTCGTGAGAGACATGCAGCACACAACCGTCCTGCACATTGCTCTCATTGCCGATGCGAATCGCATGCACATCGCCGCGAATAACGGTCATGGGCCAGACTGAAGAGTGAGAACCGATGCTCACATTGCCGATCACGACGGCGGTTTCATCGATCCAGGCATCAGTGGCAACCTGTGGCATGCTAGATTCAAAGGGTCGGATATTGGACATAAGTGGAGTTGAATAATGGAAATTGTACTGTTTGTGCTTGCCGGCATGGCGATCGCCACGCTCATCTACGGAATAATGATCTACAACAACCTGGTGCGACTCAAGCATAGCGTAACCCAGGCCTGGTCGAATATCGATGTGCTGTTGAAGCAACGCCACGATGAACTGCCCAAACTGGTGGAGACCTGCAAGCAGTACATGAAGTTTGAACAGGAGACCCTGGAGCGGGTGATGCTGGCCCGCTCTGCCGTTGCCAGCGCCCGTCAGCAAGGAGACGTTGGGGCCGTCGGCAACGCCGAGGGCGCGCTGCGCCTCGGTCTCGGCAATCTCTTCGCCGTGGCGGAGAACTACCCCGATCTGAAGGCCAACGACAACTTTCTGCATGTCCAGTCCCGCATCACCGGCCTGGAGAACAGCATCGCCGACCGGCGGGAGTTCTACAATGAGAGCGCCAACAACAACAATGTACGCATCGAGCAGTTTCCCGATATCCTGCTGGCCAGTCGTCTCAATTTCAAGGCGGCGGAACTGCTTGAGTTTGACGAGGAGGAGACCAGGGACGTAAATGTCGGCACCCTGTTCGGCTGAACGGAATGTCCGCCGATCTGCTTGCCATGTCGACCCTGGAGTTCTCGGTCTGGGCCGGCACACTCTCCCTGCTGAGCCTCGCTGCACTCTTCTTCTCGTTCCGGAACCTGATACGCGCCAGGGTCATCGAGGACACCCCCACCTCTCGCATCCGTTCAGCCCATCAGGGTTATGTGGAGCTAAACGGAAGAGCGGCGGCAATGAAAGGGGAGCCCATCATCACCCCGCTCACCCACAGCCCATGCTGCTGGTTCCGTTTCAAGATCGAACGCAAGGGAGAGAAGGGGTGGCGCACCGTTCGCCAGGGCGGCAGCGAGGGACTGTTTCTGCTCAAAGATGACAGCGGCGAGTGTATCGTCGACCCCGATGGCGCCGATGTCACCCCCAGCGAAAAGAGTGTCTGGTACGGCAGCAACAGCCTGCCTCAAACCGGGCCTGCGACGGGAGGACTTGATTACAACAGTTCAACTACCCTCTTCGGACTTCAACTTAACATCCGCAGCTACCGCATGGGCAGCCACTATCGCTATACCGAGGAGACCATCTACCCTGGCGATCCGCTCTATGCCATCGGTCTGTTCAAATCCATAGGCGAAGCGAACTGGCTGGCCATGCGACAGGATATGGTGCGTGAACGCCTGCGTCAGTGGAAACAGGACCGCGCCGGATTGCTCGCACGTTTCGACCGGGACGGCAATGGCGAGATCGATATGGATGAGTGGGAATCGGCCCGCCGCAAGGCAGAACGCGAGGTCGCCAGTGAACAGGTACAAGAGGATCAACAATCCCTGCACACCCTGAGCCAGCCCGACTCCAAGCGCCCCTTCCTAATCTCCTCCAGCGCAGAATTCACCCTCGTCAAACACTACCGCCGTTTTGCCTTCGGTTTCATCACGGGCTTTTTTCTCCTTGGCGGTATCAGCACCTGGATGCTGGCCACGCGGTTTGCCGCATGATCCACCCCGGCATGGTAGTATCCCCATCCAAGACTGTTTTGACCTGATCTTTACATCACCTTTCCAGGATCAATGGCCCCGAACCAAGCGCCAGACCTGCGGTCAAATCCGTGACAATGAACTCCAGGAAAACCATGCGTTACCGATACCTCCCACTACTGCTACTCGCTCTTCCCCTGTTGTTGAATGCAAAGGATCGTCCATTTATCGATCAACCCACCGACAGGCCCAACCTGCAGGCCGAAGAGTATGTCTGGGAGGAGGGTAAGGTCACTCTGCCGAAAGATCTGAACGAGGATCAACTGACTGAATTCCAGGTCACTGACAGCAGCGGCCGTTTCCGTTTTTTTATCGACCACAGTACCCTGCAGCCCGGAGAGGACAATGCCATCCGCGTGCTGCTCGCCATCCGCTCGAACCGTGGCGCTCTCAACACCTCTTACGAGGGATTCCGCTGCGGCGCCCGCGAATACAAGGTCTACGCATACGGCAGCCACAAGGGCCTGAAGGCGCTGAAAAAACCGGCCTGGAAAAAAATTGTCGTCAGCGGATCAGATAACTACCGGCACACGCTCTACAATCGTTATCTCTGCGACCTGAACAAGGGCGTTCCCTTTGAGCCAAACAATATCATCCACTATATGAAACAGCCCACACGGGTGGAACAGACGCCATTTTTCAACGATTAGACGCTTTTGCCTGATTCACTGCATTTGATCATGCCTGCAGCCCCCCGATTTATCAGGGGTTGGTTTTCACCGGGTCACCCCCATCTCCCCGCTATCAATCGTTTTCTCAATTTCGGAGTTATCACAGATGAACAACCCCCTGCTGGAGATGGACGGCCTGCCGGCCTTTTCCCGGATCAAACCTGATCATGTGGAACCCGCCCTGGATCATCTGTTGTCCCACAACCGCGAAAAGATCGAGGCACTGCTCAAGGGAGAGCAGATATTCACATGGGACAATCTGGTGGAACCGATGGAGCGGCTCGACGATCGGCTCAGCCGCGCCTGGTCTCCGGTCAGCCACATGAATTCAGTGGTCAACAACGAAGCTCTGCGGAGCGCCTACAACACCTGCCTGCCCAAACTGAGTGAATACGGCACCGAGATGGGGCAGAATGCCGAGCTCTTCGCCGCCTTTAAGGCTGTCGCCGAGCAATCGAACGACCTGAACCCCGTTCAGCGTAAGCTACTGGATGACGCCCTGCTGGATTTCCATCTCTCCGGCGTCGACCTCTCTGCCGATAAAAAAGCCCGTTTCAAGGAGATCAGCCAGTCGCTGTCGACCCTCACCACCAAATTCGAAGAGAACCTGCTCGACGCCACCAATGAGTGGAACAAGCAGATCATCGATGAGACTGCACTTGCCGGAATGCCTGAGTCCGCCCTGGCGCTGGCACGGCAGACCGCAGAACAGCGTGACCAGCAGGGTTGGCTGCTGACCCTGGAGTTCCCCTCCTATCTGCCGGTGATGACCTACGCCGACAACCGGGAACTGCGCCGCGAGGTCTACGAGGCCTTCTCCACCCGCGCCTCAGATCAGGGTCCCCATGCAGGCAGGTGGGACAATAGCGAGGTAATGGAGCAGATCCTCGCACTGCGCCATGAACAGGCACAACTACTCGGCTTCGACAACTTTGCGGAACGCTCCCTGGCACGCAAGATGGCCCGCTCCACCGACGAGGTGACGCAGTTTCTTACCGACCTGGCCCAGCGCGCCCACGCTCAGGCGGTAGAGGAGCTGAAAGCACTCCGCGCCTTTGCCGCAGAGCAACACGGCATGACGGAACTCGAAGCCTGGGACATCGGTTACTACAGCGAAAAACTACGCCAACACCGTCACAACATCTCCCAGGAAGAGCTAAAACCCTACTTCCCCGAGACGCGGGTGATACCGGGTATGTTCGCCGTTGTGGAGCGCCTCTACGGCATCAGAATTCAAGAGATCCAGGGTGTCGATGGCTGGCATCCGGACGTCCGTTTCTTCGAGATTCGCGATTCCGACGGAGCGGAACGGGGGCAGTTCTACCTTGACCTCTACGCTCGTCAGCACAAGCGGGGCGGCGCCTGGATGGACGAATGCACAACCCGCTTTTTCACCGATACCGTCGACCAGCTGCCGGTCGCCTATCTCACCTGCAACTTTTCACCACCGGTTGGTGACAAACCTGCGCTCTTCACCCACGATGAAGTAGAGACCCTGTTCCACGAATTCGGCCACGGCCTGCACCATCTGCTCACCCGCATCGACTACCCAGCGGTGGCAGGCATCAACGGTGTAGCCTGGGATGCTGTGGAACTGCCGAGCCAGTTCATGGAAAACTTCTGCTGGGAGAAGGCAGCCCTTGATCTTATCTCCGGCCACTATGAGAGCGGCGAGCCGATTCCAGAAGTCCTGTTTGAGCGCATGACCGGCGCCAAGAACTTTCAGTCCGCCATGACGATGGTGCGCCAGTTGGAATTTTCCCTCTTCGACTTCCGTATCCACCGGGAGTACGACCCGAAAAGGGGTGGGCACATCTACGAGATCCTCAACGAGGTACGCAAACAGGTCTCGGTGCTGACCCCGCCGGAGTGGAACCGCTTTGCCCACGGCTTCTCCCACATCTTCGCCGGTGGTTATGCAGCAGGTTACTACAGCTATAAATGGGCGGAGGTGCTGTCGGCAGACGCCTTCTCCCTCTTCGAGGAACAGGGTGTTTTCAATCAGGAAACCGGCAAAGCCTTTCTGACGGGCATCCTTGAGCAGGGCGGTTCCAAAGACGCTATGGAGCTGTTTGTCGGTTTTCGTGGACGCGAGCCAATGATCGATGCTCTGCTGCGGCATAACGGCATCACCGGTTAGCCAGGTAGGTCGGGTTACGCTATCGCTAACCCGACCTACACTTAGATTGCCGCCTCAAATCTGCAGTGCTTCCACCGTCCAGCCGACAGCGCCAACCTCTGCCTCTGGATGAAATCTGCGGATCTCACGACCTATCTCCGTAACCCGCCAGCGGGGCACATCGACCATCAGTAGGATCTCCCCGTGCTTCAATGCATTCCGGCACTCCTCCATATGGGCGTGCGGCACATGCCGAACGAAGTAGCTACCGGCCAGATAGGTGGCGCCCATAATCAGACCATTCAACAGCGCCCAACCCACCAAACCGGCAAACAGACTACCAACCAACAGTATCAGAGCCAGAAAAAAGGTCAGAAGGTTCAGGTTCCATAAGACACGTTCCAGGCGGGCCCCAAAATCCGTGCGTTGGCGTACGGACGCCTCAGGAAGCCCGGAGATATCAATGCCCTCCCTGGCGACGGTATGCATGTGGCGCCTGTCGACGCCCAGCCTTTGCAGATCAGGCAGCGCCTGTTCAACATGGCGCCGCTGCGGAAACATCAGATAGATTCGTCTCAACATGGCACCACCTCAACCTTCTGCAACGTAGTCGTCAGTATCGTTTCCCTGCACTATCTTGTGATCCTCAGTCTCCATCTCCATATAGAGACGCTTGTTCTCCTCACTTTCGAAGTAGATCTCAAGACCGTCCTTGCCATCCCCATCATAGAGGCAGGGGTGGTGTTCAGGATCAGAGACTTCGTGCAACGTGATGGGATCTGTTGTCGTACGAATATGCATGGTTATTCCCTCAGATGTTGACTATGGTACTGGTTTTATAGAAATACCAAGCGATTTAGTCAAGTATAATGACTCGCCAAATACTAACGCAGAAAGCATGGCTTTTCAGACAACAGGAATAATATTGCTACTGCACAAGGCGTAGGCCCGATCAAGCGCAGCGGATCGGGCAAGCAGTGATTGAAGCACAGGACCGCTGCCGGTTCCGCTGCGCTTGAAACGGCCTACTTCGGCCACCAAATGGTCATCTAAAGATGTCGAAGAAGAGGGTATAGAACAGGCTGGCCAGAATCAGGCTGAAAAAGGTGGTCGGTATGCCGGTGCGCATCCACACGGCAGGCGTGATACGGGCACCGGGAATATTGGAGTGTTCAGATTCCGCCACCGCGATAATGTTCGCCGTGGCACCGATGTGGGTGCCGTTGCCGCCCAAACCCACGCCCAACGCCAGCGCCCACCAGAGGGGCGCGATATTAACCCCGCTGGACTCCAGCCCCAGAATGATGGGAATCATGGTGACGGTGAAAGGGATGTTATCCACCACCGCGCTGAGAACGGCGGCAATCCACATCAGCATCAAACCTGCCAGTAATAGATGGCCCGGTTCCCGCGCCATCTCTGCCAGTGAGTTGCCGAACAGGTCAAGCAGTCCCGAGGCTTCCACTCCACCGACAATCATGAAAAGCCCGGCAAAAAAGAACAGCACCGACCAGTTGACGCCGTTGAACAGCACATCCATGTCGGGTTTCATCAGCGCCAAGGCCAACGCCAAGCCAATAAAAGCGGCGTAAGCGGGAAAAAAGTGGAAGTGGTGGTGAACAAAAAACAGCCCCACGACCAGCGCCAGAGACACAAGAATTTTTTGTAATCCAGCCAAGTCCTTGATGGCGTGGGTGTCGACCAACTCCCGAACCTCTCCAGCACCACGGCGCAACTGGTTGCGGAAAAGAAAGAGCAGTAAGAGCACAGTTCCGCTCCAGACTACCACCACCGGCGGCCCCATATGGAAGAGAAAATCATTGAAGCTGATATCGCCAGCACTGCCGATCATCAGATTGGGCGGGTCACCCACCAGGGTTGCCGCCCCGCCGATATTGGAGAGCATCGCCTCTGCCATCAGATAGGGCATGGGATTGAGTCTGAGCAGACGGCAGATCAACACGGTCAGGGGCGCGAATACGATGACGGTGGTGACATTGTCCAGGATCATGCTGATCAGGCTTACCGCAAGACTGAGATAGATCAGCAGCAGACGCGCATCGCCTTTCGCCCAGCGGGTGATATGGACGGCCATATATTCGAAGGCGCCGGTGGGACGCAGCAGTGAGACCAGCATCATCATTGCCGCCAACAGCAGAATGGTATTGGCGTCCACCGCCGCTATAGCCTCCTCCTGAGTGTAGAAATCCATGCCCATGCCGACACCGATCATCACCACCGCACCCAGAATTGCCGCACTGGTACGGTGAAGTTTTTCCGAGAAGATCAGCGCGTAGGCCAGCAGCAGAATCAGCGCGGAGGCCAGCATGGAATCGCTGAAATCGGCCATGTTTCAGCAGCAGCCCAGATTCAGTACCAGGCGGGCAATCCCCACCCGGGTAATAACACCCTTGTACTCATCCCCGTCGGTCAGAAACAGATAGCCGGTATTGAACTGCTCCATAATAGCCAGCGCCTTCATTACCTGCGCGCCGGGATTGAGCTGGATCGCATCATCCAGCACATACCCTTCGACAGGTTGCGGCAGAATCATTTCCGCTTTCTCCTCGGCCATATCCATATAGTCGAGATCGTCACCCAGCAGGTGCGCGCCCTGAATATAGTCCCGGGGCACACAAGTGAGGCGAAACGCATGCCGCAGGGAAAAACGGCCGACGATCTTCCCTTCTCCATCCACGAAGGGGATGCCCGGCACATTCTGTTTTACACACTCCGCCAGGGCGTCGCCGAAGCTCATGCCGGCCTGGGCCACTTCCGTCGGAATCAGGATCTCTTCCAGGTTCATGGGTCAGCTTGCTCCGGACGCTCGTCCATCAGGGGTTTCATGGCATGCAGCATATTGGCGAACAGATGTTTGTTCTGCCGCTCTTCTCTTGCCAACAACTGTTTCATGTAGGCGCGCTGGGTGGGCGCCGTAAAGCAGGCGGGGCAACTGTCGGGTATCACCGGTAGCCCGGCCTCCAGGGCAAAGGCCCCGGTCTGATTCTCGCGGCAATAGACCAGCGGGCGGATGATGCGGATATCGCCGTCGTTGTTCTGATAGTGCGCCTTCATGGTGCGTAACTGTCCGCCGTGGAAGATCGACATCATGAGACTCTCCGCCAGGTCATCGAGATGCTGAGCCAGTGCCAATACATTATAGCCCTCACGGCGACAGGTGGAGTACATGATGCCCCGCTTCATGCGGGCGCAGTAGGCACAGAATGAGTCACCGTCCAGTCGTGTCCTGGCCTCTTCCATGATCGGCTGCTCTGCATAGATCCAGGGTACGCCCAAGTTTTCATAATAGGCTTTCAGCGGCTCGGGATCGAAACCCTCCACCTCGGGGTCGACAGTGATGACACCCAGCTCGAACTTAACCGGCGCATAGGTCTGCAGGTGACTCAGGATCTGCAGCAGGGAGAGAGAGTCCTTGCCGCCGGAGACGCCAAGGAGTATCCGGTCTCCCTCGCGAATCATGTCGTAATCGGCAATCGCACGGCCGACTTTACGCAGCAGGGATTTGGGGGGTTTGGCATAGTCTGTCATGGGGTTATTGTGACACGCCGTGGCCTTCTTTCCGATACGGTATGGAACCGCGCCTCGCGGCGAGGGCGCCGTTCCTACAGGATCTGCTGCAACGGCGGTTTCTGTAACACGGAACGAACCCCCAATACCCCCGAAGCTCCCATCAGCAACATGCCGCTTATCAGACTGACGGGCCAGATCCAGAGGTTGCCCTGGTAGCTAAGACCGAACAGCTGGTCGGCGATAAGCGCGGCGATAAGCGTCGCACCCAGGGCCGCCAACAGACCGGCAATAGCACCCAGCACCATAAACTCCGTAACGATGGCGGTACGGATCTGCCCTTTCATCGCCCCCAAGGTGCGCAGGATCGCCGCCTCGCGGATGCGCTCATCGAGGCTCGACTGGACCGCCGCCAGCAGCACCACCAATCCTGCCAGCAGGGTGAAGAGGGAGACGAACTGCACCGACAGAATCACCCGGTCGATGATCGAGCGGACCCGTTGCATCAAGGCCCCCACATCGATATCGGTAATGTTGGAAAAATGGGTGATCAACCGAGCCAGGAACGGTTCCTCGCCCGGAGGCAGGAAAAAGGCAGTGATATAACTCGCCTGGGTGACATCTAGCTGCCCCGGCGGTGCGATGACGAAAAAGTTCACCTCAAAAGAGTCCCAGGCTACCGTGCGCAAGCTTGTGACGGGCGCACTGACCGTCTGCCCGGCAATCTCGAAGGTGAGGCGATCACCAAGCTGGATGCCCAGAGCGCGGGCGATACCCTTCTCCACCGACCAGCCACGTTCATCCGTCCGGTTCCACCAGTGACCTGAGACAAGCCGGTTGGAGGTCGGCATTCGTTCCATCCAGGAGAGATTGAACTCCCTCTGAATCAACTGTTTGGCACGGGGTTCAGAGTAGCTTTCTGCATCAACAGGGGTGCCGTTGAGGCTGTGCAGACGAGCACGAACCATCGGATAGATAACAGGGGCAGGGTGCTTTTGCCGGCGGAAGAACTTTTCCAAGGGTACCAACTGATCCGCCTGGACGTTGATCAGGAAGTGGTTAGGGGCTTCAAAAGGCAGTGTGGCACGCCAGGCATCGAGCAGGTCGGTGCGGATCAGGATCAGCAGCAACACCACCATCATGCCGAGACCGACGGCGACCAGCTGAACGATGCTGACCTCTGGATGACGTGCAATATTGGCCAGTCCCAGCCGCCAGGGCTGGCCACCGGAGGGAGAAACACGCTGCAACATACGGGTCATCAGCCAGGCAACCAGAGTGAGCAGACTCAGGGTAGCCAACATACCGAGGCTGACCAGCAGGGTCAGCTGCCAGTCGGCGGCCTGCCAGGCCAGCAATCCTGTGAGTACCACCAGTGCGGGGCCATAGATCGCCAGACGGCTGAGGCGTGGCAAGGGCATCTCCCGCCGCAACACCCGCAGGGGTGGCGTGTTACGCAGGGCCAGCAGGGGAGGCAGGGCGAAGCCGGTGAGGGTGACCAGGCCGATCAACAGCCCCAGCAGCAGCGGCTGTAGCGTGGGAGGAGGCAGCTGCTGAATAAACAGACCGGCCAATAGTGCAGCAAGCAGATGCTGGACCAGGTAACCGAACAGCAGTCCGATCAGCGAGCCTCCCAAACCGAGCAGCAGAAGCTGCCCCGTGAAGATGCGGGTGATGAGTTGGCGGCTGGCGCCCAGACAGCGCAGCAAGGCCGTATTGTCGAGATGGCGACGGGCGTAACGGTTGGCAGACATGGCAATCGCCACAGCCGCCAGCAGCAGACTGACCAGCGAAGCGAGGCCGAGAAAACGTTCGGCCCGCTCCAGGGCGGAGGTCAGTTCCCTGCGGCTGTCCCGAGGCCCAAGTAGACGTTGTCCGGCCTGCAGTCGAGGTTTGATCCAACCACGAAAAACCTCAAGGGCGTCTGCATCTCCCGCCAGCAGCAGACGGTATTCTGCCCGGCTGCCGACAGTCAGCAGGCCAGTGGCCGGCAGATCCACCGGATTCATCATCAGGCGCGGGGCGATGCTGAACAGACTCCCGCCCCGGTCAGGCTCCTCGAAAATCAGGCCACTGATGCGGAACCCGGACTCTCCCAGCTGTATCTCATCGCCCAGCTTCAGTCCCAGACGATCGAGCAGTTGGCGCTCCAACCAGACAGACCCACTCTCCGGCGGGGTTTGACGCTGTTGTTTCGGATGCCCGGATGTCTCTGCCACCAGCAGCCGGCCCCGTAGCGGATAACCACGGGTCACGGCTTTCACCTCGGCCATCTGCAGCCGTTCACCCGCCAGGGTCATGGAGCGAAAGCTGGCGGTTTCAGCCACTTGCAGGCCCATCCCGAAGGCCGATTGCTTCCAGGCTTCTGGCAGTGGACTGGAGGATTGAACCAGCAGATCGGCAGCCAGCAGTTCACCGGCCTGATGGGTCATCGCCTGATGTACCCGCTCGTTGAACAGCGCCACTGAGGTGAAAGCACCAACGCCGATGATCAACCCGAGCAGCAGCACCCGCAGTTCACCGGATGCAAGCTCCCGCCAGAGTGATCGCAGGATGAAGGCTAGCATCCTGATGCTTGCAGCAGACGGCCCTCTGCCAGCTCCAGCCTGCGGCTGCACTGATCCGCCAGTACGGCATCGTGGGTGACCAGAATCAGGGTGGTGCGGTGTTCACGGTTGAGTTCGAACAGCAGGTCGATCACCTTGCGGCCAGTCTGCTGGTCGAGATTGCCGGTGGGTTCATCAGCCAGCAACAGTTGCGGCGAAGTGGCAAAGGCACGGGCAATGGCGACCCGTTGCTGTTCGCCGCCTGAGAGCTGATTGGGACGGTGCAGACGCCGGGGTTGCAGGCCGACCCGCTGCAGCCACTCCTCCGCCAGTATGCGGGCATCACTGTGTCCGACCAACTCAAGGGGCACCATGACATTCTCCAGGGCAGTCAAAGAGGGCAGCAGATGGAAAGACTGGAAAACGAAACCGAGCAGCTCCCGACGTAAACGGGCACGGCCATCCTCATCCAGACTGTTGAGATTTTGGCCATTCAGTTCGACTCGCCCCCGGCTGGGCAGGTCGAGGCCGGCGAGCAGACCCAGCAGGGTCGATTTGCCTGAACCCGAGGCACCGACCACGGCGAGGGTTTCGCTCTGTTGCAGGTCGAGGTTGACCCCCTGCAGAATATCCAGCGGACCATCGGGACTGCTGACTTGTTTTGAGAGATCCTCTGCCCGCACAATGGGGCGGCCCTCTGCATGCTTCTGCTGACTCATGGATATGGTTTCTATGTTCCGACTGCTGCCAAGTTTACTGCTCTGTTCACTGCTGCTCCATCTTACGGCACCATTCGCAAATGATAGGCCGGTAATCCTGCTGTTGGGCGACAGCCTCAGCAGCGGTTATGGCATCGCCCTCTCGGATAGATGGACAACCGCTTTGCAGGATCGTTTAACCGGCCAGGGATTTGAGCACCGGTTGGTCAACGCCAGCGTTACTGGCGAAACCAGCCGTGGCGGCCTGAGTCGACTGCCCGAACTGTTGCAACGCCATCGGCCCCTGTGGGTAGTCATCGAGCTGGGTGGCAATGACGGCCTGCGTGGTCTGGAATTGGCGCAGACCCGGCAGAATCTCCAGAAGGCGGTGCAGTTATCCCATGCAGCAAAAGCCCGGGTACTGCTGATTGGTATGAAGATCCCCCCCAATCTGGGTCCGGTTTACAGCCGCAGGTTCGAGGCAATCTATACTGATATTGCCAATCAGGCGATTGTACCAAGCGTCCCCTTTCTGCTTGAAGGGGTGGCAGGAAATGCCCCGTTGATGCAGACCGATGGCATCCATCCAAATGCAAAGGGGCAGCCAGCTATTCTGGAGAACGTCTGGACAGTTCTGGGGCCGCTGTTGCAACTCCAGGGGCCGGAGTCAATCCCTGCTGACCACAGAGAAATAAGGTATCGATGAGAAACAACCCTATGAAGGATTTGGTTCAGACACGGTCGGCGCTGACTCGGTCGAACGCTTCTGAAGACTGATCACCGGAGCCTCAAGCATCAGTGTTGCCAAAACAACATCACCCTCTTGCGCAACGGAGAGCCGGGCGCCCCGACTTGGCAACATGGATTTGACCAGTTCCAGCCCGGTGCCAAACCCGACACCAGTGGCAAAATCAAACGCCTCAGGTAGACAGCCACGATTGCTGACCGAAAGTAACAAGCGATTCTCTCCCTGCCATTGGGCCGTCACCTCCACCGGTGGTGGTGAAATCGTCTTGTCACCGTGTTTGGCTGCATTGATCAGCAGTTCATTGATCACCAGGGCGATGGCGACCGATTTATCCTCGACCACCCGGCAATCCTGAACCGGCTCTGTAACTGAGCAGCGTTCAATCACTATATCCGTCAAAAACTCAACGGATGCCACGATGCCCTCCAGCATCTCGGCAAAATCCAGCACCCGGTCCTGTTGCCTGCCCAGCAGGCCGTGAACCAGCGCCACACTCTCAACCTGACTGATGGCATCGTTGAGAATATCGTACACGTTGGAGTGTTGCTGAGAACGCTCACGCAGCAGACCGATAACGCCCTGCAGGTGATTCTTGATGCGGTGATGAACCTCCCTCGTCACGGCATTTTGTTGCGCCAGGCGCCGCTGCTCCGCACGCCGTTTCTCGGTGATATCCTGGAGCAGGGCGACCCCGGATGATTTCGTCCCGGCTTCATCACGAATATATCCCATTGAGACCAGACACCAGACGGGAGAACCATCCTTGCGTTGGTGGCAGACTTCCACCTGATACCCGGAAACCTGCTCTTTGAGTGCATCGCTGATACGTGCCCGGGAGGCTTCCCGGTCATCCGGATAAATCACATCCAGCATGCTTTTGCTCAGTAGCTCCTCTTCGCTATACCCGAGCATGCTGCAAAGCTCCGGATTGACCCGGGTGAATCGCCCGCCGGGAAAATCCGCCATCGCCATGCCCGCTGCGGCGTTGCGAAACATAGAGTTGAGCCGCGCCTCACTCTCGCGCAAGGCTATCTCTGCCTGCTGCTTGGCAGTGATATCCTTCATCGTAAGGACAAAACCTGCCAACTGATGGGTATCGTCCCAGATGCCGAATACCCGGGCATCAAAGTATTCGGTCCGAGCCTCCCCCTTCCGGGTAATCGGGTAGTCGTAACTGCCCATGCCTGGAACCAGCCTTGTGCCCTGCTTGAAGATTCCTGCATCCATGTCGGAACGGCTCAGAACCTCTGTCAGTTTCTGTCCATAGACTTCATCCTGAGAGTACCCCAACAGACGCTCCGCCAACTGATTGCAGAAGGTGATCCGATAATCGAGGTCGGTAGAGATGACCGCGATATCGCTGTATGAGCGCAACAGATTGTCCAGCAGGTTTTTTTCGCTGAGCTGCTTGCGAACCTGCTTCAATGTTCCGGCCTGGGACGCAATTACCTCTTTTAGCAACTCCACGTATTTGCCGTGCACACCTTTGACGACATCGTGCTCGGTGACAAGTCCCTCGAGTTTGCCCGCCTTGTCAACCGCCACCAGACGGCGAATGCCCAACTTTTGCATCCGCACAGATGCCTCATGGATGCCGATCCCAGTATCCACTGTTTGCACAGGTGAAGTCATCACCTGCTCCAAGGGTACCAATGAGAAGTCGATCCCGGCGTCCATCTGACGTACCGCATCCCTCTCCGTAACTATGCCTACCGGGAAGCCGTTCTCTTCAACGATGATGCAGCTGATACGGGCCGATGTCATCCGTTTCATCACCTGATCCAGGGTCGCTTTGGGGCTAAACGTCACCACACCACGGGTCATGATGCTGGAGAGTCCTGTGTACTGCAGGAAATGCTCCAGCCCCATGTGGCGCATGATATCCGTTTCGGTAACGATACCAGCAAGCCTGCCACTATCATCCACCACAACCAGATGACGGATCTTGTTCTCAGCGAAGCGTTCATACCCTTCGCGATAATCCAGGGTTTGCAGTGCCGTCACCAGATCTGTACTCATCACAGAGCCGACCAGATGGCGCTGTATGTCAGCTACCGACGACGCATGCCGCACCAGATCACGTTCCGTGATGATGCCAACTGGCAGGTCGTCCTCCTTGACCACCAGGCAACTGATGCTTTTCTCCACCAGAGTATGCAGGGCAACAGCCAATGGAGTCTCCGGACTGACAGTCACCACCGACGAGGTCAGCAGATCCGCCAGGGTCTTAACCGGCTTCATGTTCTGCCTTTGCGGGATTTGTGATCCACTCCCCCCTCGAAAGCCGTTAACTCATGGAGTGAGTCCCAGGCTTCCAGCAATTCCGCCGCCACATCACGCACCTTACGGCGCTCCGAACGGGCACGCGAACGAATGACATCAAAGGCCTCCTGCCGGTTGATACGCTGACGCTCCATGATCAATCCCACCGCGACATTGACAAGGTTACCGGTATCCAGCGCATGGTTCAGGCGCTCACCGACCAGCTTCAGCTCTCCCAGTTCCTGGGCTCGTCCCAGCGCCGCCTCGATGGTGGGTATCATCCGTGGCACGTCGATGGGCTTCACCACATAACCGAGCGCCCCCTCCAGTACCGCTGATTCGACGATCTCCCGGTCGTCATAGGCGGAAAGGAATATCACCGGAACACCGATTTTACGCATCTCCTGTGCCACCTCGACACCGGACATACCCGGCATGCGCACATCCAGGATGGCCAAATCGGGCCGGTCATTTTGCGCCAAACCAATGGCCGCCTCCCCAGAATCGGCTTCCATCACCGCATAACCCGCATCCCTGAGCCCTTTTCCGAAGGTTGCCAACACCACGCCGTCATCATCTGCCAACAATAAGCGAGTCTCTTTCATTTCTAACTCATATCCATCAATTCATCATCCAACACCCGGGAAATCTCCCGCATAATCAACCTTACTCATAACATTTCTTTTTTTTCGCCTGGTACATGGCGCTATCGGCATGCCTCAACAAGGTTTCGCAATCGCCATGGTTAGGATAGAGCGCATATCCAACGCTCATGCCGATGGTCAGCTTCTCACCGCTTTCAAGATAGAAAGGGGGAGCAACGAGATCACTTAATTTTCTTGCGACCACGGCGACGTCCTCCGCTTTCGATATATCTTCCAGGATAATCGCAAACTCATCACCGCCAATACGGGCAACTGTATCCATCTCCCGCACGGCAAGACGGAGCCGCTTGGTCACTGATTGCAACAACCGGTCCCCTGCATGATGTCCATATTGGTCATTGACCGGCTTGAAACGGTCCAGGTCGATATAGAGCAGTGCCAATTTGGACTCTCTGCGCTTTGCCCTGGCCACGCCCGCCTTCAGCCGATCCATGAACAGTGTGCGGTTGGGCAGCCCTGTCAGGTGATCATGCTCTGCAAGATAGACTAGCTGCTGCTGCATCGACAGACGTTCGGTGATGTCGAAAAAGGTGACAGAAAGACCGACAATCGTTTCATCGTGAAAGATGGGGTTACTGCGGTACTCCACCGGGAAACTCTCTCCACCGGCACGCAGAAAGTGCCCATCATCGAGACAAATCCCACAACCTGAATCCAGAGGTTCGTAGATCCGGCCTCTATTTTCTCCATGACGGGAACCTGTCCCGTTAACAGGCAGATGCGGGTTCATGCTGCTGCCAACCATCTGTGACGGATCTCTGTAACCGAGCAGATCTGCGGCAGAGGGGTTGGCAAAAGTGCAGCGTCCATCAAGGTCAAGCGCCACTATCGCCGCACCTATGGATTCCAGTAATCGCCGGAGCTGCACCTCGCTATCACGCAGCGCGCTTTCCGTCCGCCATCTCTCGGTAAAATCCCGGGCGACGATGTTGAGCAGCGGCTCCTCACCTGGCTCACTTCGCAGATAACTGATCCGCGTCCTCATCCAGCGTGGCTTGCCGTTCTTATGTATCTTGCGGCACTCAATCTCCGAATAGGGGATCTCCCGCTGAAAGATGTCGGCCAGCATCCTACGCACCCGTTTCAGATCGTCCCTGTGGAGCAGTTGCCAGACTGAAGATCCGATCAACTCCTCTCTGCTGTATCCCAACAGATCGACGACGGAAAGATTGATCCCTCGAATCGTCCCGTCCTCTCCGACGGTGAGCAGGATATCCGGGGCATTGTCGAAAAACCCACAGCACACTGCATCGCCAGACATCGAAGTCGAGACCATCGTTGCAGTCTGATTGTTGGATTCGACCCGCTTCATCTCGTCAACAACACAACCTTCTATAGGCAGCCCGACGGGACAGCCTTCCAGGCCAACCAGGGCGCTGGGTTCACTTTTCAGCCAGGAGAAGTGGCGATATCGAACACTCAATCATTGAGTGGAGATGGCGGGAAGACGGCCGAAACAGTCACCGAACCGCTGCTATGAAATGGCAGTGGGCGGATCCGGAAAACGAGTCTATGCGACCCGGTCAGAATCGGACATGCCTTACTCAAACAAAGGACACGGCGATTCTCTAATACTTAGAATAAATCTAGCACATTTTGAGATTCACGTCGAAAAAACACTCCGCGTCATTTTCGTGACATTTGTCAGTATAAACCGAGTAAAATCTCACACTTATGCACGCCTCAAGCATTGAAATAGAGTCATCAATGCCCCATTCTTTAATCTTAACCTGCTTTAATAAATCAAGGAGTTCCGTCATGGATGTATTTGTCATTGCCGCGCTGGTTCTGGCCATCGCTATCGTCGTTATGGGTGCCAAGCGCGTACCACAGGGCATGGAGTATACGGTGGAGCGTTTTGGACGCTATACCAAAAGCCTGCGCCCCGGCCTCAACCTGATCGTGCCGGTCATCGACCAGATCGGCCAAAAAGTGAACATGATGGAACAGGTTGTGGACGTACCCTCCCAGGAGGTCATCACCAAAGACAACGCCATGATCACCGCTGACGGCGTGATCTTCTTCCAGGTGCTGAATGCTGCCCAGGCCTCCTATGAGGTCAACGACCTCTACCGGGCAATTCTCAACCTGACCATGACCAATATCCGTACCGTCATGGGCTCCATGGACCTGGACGAGCTGCTGTCACAGCGGGACTCGATCAATACCCGGCTGCTCAACGTGGTGGACGACGCCACTACCCCCTGGGGACTCAAGGTGACCCGCATAGAGATCAAGGATATCTCCCCGCCCCGTGACCTGGTGGATTCAATGGCCCGCCAGATGAAGGCGGAGCGTGACAAACGCGCGGCAATCCTCGTGGCCGAGGGGCAGCGGCAGTCGGAGATCCTGCAGGCGGAAGGCGAGAAGCAGGGCGCTATCCTCAAGGCGGAAGGGGAGAAAGAGGCCGCCTTCCGTGAAGCCGAGGCACGGGAAAGGCTGGCCGAGGCCGAAGCCAAGGCGACCGCCATGGTTTCAGAGGCCATAGCACAGGGCGACGTCAAGGCCATCAACTATTTCGTAGCGCAGAAATATACCGAAGCACTGGCCACTATCGCCTCCGCCGACAATCAGAAGGTAATTTTGATGCCGCTGGAGGCATCCAGCCTGATCGGCTCCATCGGCGGCATTGCCGAGATCGCCAAAGAGACTTTCGCCAAGAAGGATGACTAATGGAATTTCTACCGCAACTGGACTATTGGCACTGGTTCATCCTGGGTGTCGGCCTGATCATTCTGGAGATCTTCTCACCCGGTGTCTTTTTCATCTGGTTGGGTTTTGCCGCCGGTCTGGTGGGGCTTCTGCTACTGGCAGTGCCGGAGATGGAGTGGCAATACCAGCTGCTCGCTTTCGCCGCGTTCAGCATAATCAACATCCTCGTCGCCCGCACCATCCTGTTACGACGTCCGATCAAGACGGACCAACCCAATCTCAACCGCCGGGGGGCACAGTACACCGGGCGGGTTTTCACCCTGGACCATCCCATCATCAACGGCGAGGGCAAGATCCATGTCGACGACAGCACCTGGAAGATCCGGGGCGAGGACTGCTCTACCGGCACACAAGTGAAGGTCGTCGGTGTCGAGGGGGTGGTGCTGCTGGTTGGGCCTGCCGACTGAAATAAGTCATCATGGCAGCAACACCAATTTGCCCTGCAGGTGCCCGGCTTCGACTTGGCGATGCGCATCCGCCACCTTTGCCAGCGGCAAACGCCCGGCCACGTCGATGCGCAGACTGCCCGCGTCCACAAGCTCACCACAACGTTCCAGTATCTCTCCATGATGGGCGCGGGCCTCGGGCAGGTCACGCAACATCGGCGTCAGCATCAACGTAAAACCGATCCGCAGGTTGCGATTGCGGGCCTCTTTCCACTCCACATCCTGCCCCGGATCGAGCAGGGTCACCAGATCACCGTAGTGAGCCACCGCCGGTATAGAACGGCGAAAGACCGCAGGACCAACGGTGTCCAGCACCACGTCGGCACCCCGCCCACCGGTCAGATCATTCACCGCCTCGACGAAATCCATCTTTGGATAGAGGATGACCTCATCCGCGCCAATGGATTTAACGAACTCCGCTTTCTGGGTTGTACTCACCGTGGTCAATACTCGCGCCCCTGCCTGCTTTGCCAGCTGAATCGCCACATGGCCCACACCACCCGCACCGGCGTGGATCAATACCGTCTGCCCGGCAGCGACGCGGGCGCGATCGAACAGCGCCTCCCAGGCGGTTATCAGCACCAGCGGCCCTGCTGCTGCCGTCGCAAAGTCGATGGATGCGGGCTTTTTACGCACCACAGAGGAATCAACCAGCACAAACTCGGCATAGTTTCCCTGCACGCCACCCAGACCACCACTGCAAAACCAGACCGCATCACCCGTCCTGAACTCACCGGCCTCAGTGCCCGTCTCCACCACCACACCGGCCCCATCACAACCCAATACCGCCGGTAGTCCAGCAGGCAGAAATACACCCCGGCTGCGCAGCTTGGTATCGATGGGATTCACCCCCGCCGCCTCGATACGCACCTTGAGCTGGGTCTCTGTCATCCGTTCAGGTTCCGGCAGATCCTGCAGAGAAAGCACCTCCGGCGCACCGAGTTCGTTCATCACAACCGCTTTCATAACGCCTTTTTCTCCAAGGGAGCCAACAGCGCGTAGAATATCCAGGCGAACCAGGAGACAAACAGCACCGCCAGCAGCCAGAACAACTTCTCCATACCAGAGGTTTTGTCAGAGCGCAGGATCAGCACAATAGGCAAAAACCAGATAAACAGGGCGATCAGCATGGCGCCCACCCCCATTCCCAAAATCATCTGCATCAATTCAGCTCCAATATCCCGTAGGCCTGACCAAGTGCAGCGGATCAGGAAAAATATGTTATGAACAAACAACCCTGCCGGATCCGCTGCGCTTGATCCGACCTACATTCTCAATACGACGGTAAAATTTCTGTTAGTTTAACGCCTCATGACCACCCTTCAAGCCATCAAACAGCACCAATCGAACCTGCGAGCCTGTCGGCTCTGTCCCAATATGATTGGGCCGGTAGTCACCTGCCAGCCGGTCGTCTCTCCAATCATGCTGGTCGGCCAGGCGCCGGGCGACAGGGAAGGCCCCGCAGGAAAACCCTTTGCCTGGACCGCCGGAAAGACCTTGTTCAAATGGTTCGACGGCATTGGATTGGGTGAAACTCAGTTTCGCAACCGGGTCTATATGGCTGCAGTCTGCCGCTGCTTTCCCGGAAAGAACCCGAAAGGCGGAGACCGGGTGCCAAGCAAGATTGAGATAGCGAACTGCAGCCGCTGGATCGAGGCGGAGATCGAACTGCTCAAACCCCGGCTGCTGATCCCTGTCGGCAAACTGGCCATGGCTCGCTTCATGAAGGTAAACAAACTGGTCGATATCGTGGGCAAAACCCATCAGATCGAAATCAATGAGCTAACCACGGACGTGATTCCCCTGCCCCACCCCTCCGGCCTCAACACCTGGTTCCGCACCGAACCCGGCAAGACCCTGCTGCAACAGGCCATGTCACAAATAGAAGCCCATCAAGTGAGTCTTCGACCTCGTGAAAGATTTTGGGACATCCCAGTCCCCAAAATCGACTCGGCCTTCGACAGCCTGTTTGTGCCCCGGCCGTCCCGGTCACTGGCACT
>JAESPE010000040.1 GCA_016756835.1 gamma proteobacterium endosymbiont of Lamellibrachia anaximandri
TGCTTCCCCTCTGGCGCAAGGCACGCCGGGTAAGCAGTGCGGCCTCGCGGCTACCGGGGACTACCAGCCTTCGCTTCGCTCTCCATGGCTGGCAGCGTTGGTCATCAACACATAGGCATGAACAGCACAATCGTGTTTATCTGCGTACTCCTTTAGCCAGTGTAGGTACGTTTGGTAATCATCATCAGAAAAAAAACAGGCTTGGCGATTGTTCCCACGCTGGATCAGGTGGTGAGGCACGCCGGCAAGGGTAATGCGGGGTCTTCTTGGCATATTGAGATCATCCTTGATCAGTTGTCTGCTCATACAGATTAGCAAGGAAACCGTGGTCTGTCCCCCGATTACCTTTAACAGATCAGACACCTCGCCCTGTGCGTTGACACGATAACTCGACCATGGAGGAAACCGTGGTCTGTCCCCGATTAAAAGTGTCGATTTTATTTACACATCAAAATAAAGCCGGAGATCTGATAACACTCTGATTCCCGGTAATTTTGTTCCCTTCCTGAATATTTCATCCCTGCCTGAAATGACACACAGCACAGAAAAACCTGACATAGATCATCAAAAAACCCATTTTTGTCGAGTTTCTTTACAAAACTGAAATCCGTAAACATCACGTCTTTTATCTGTTTCAAAATACGACATAAATAATGTCGTGATTTGATTTGTTAACACATTGTTAATGAATGAGTTTTTGAGAGGAATTTACGACAACTGTTATGTCCCTCTCAATTTAGTTGGTCTTTTTGGTATTGATATTGCTTAGTTACAGTCAGTGGATTTCAGAGTCCGTTTGTACATTAGTTAACACAATATATTCGAAGGCAGCTGCGCTGGGAAGGAGACAAATAAACCGTGGTCTGTCCCCTGTCACTCTTTAATAAACCGTGGTCTGTCCCCTGTCACTCTTTCTGTCACTCTTTTTTTCAGAAGGAAGTTGCGAATAATTAGTGCCCCCTTATCGCGGCCCCCTGAACCGAGGAGGATTTGTAAATGAAATATTATATCCACAGATCAATGTTCCTTACAATGAGTTTGTTGCTTGGTGTTACAGCACAAACCCAGGCAACCCCCATTATCCAAGTATTATCAGAGAGCTTGGATGTCAGTTACTACGTAGAAACTGAATCCAGATCTGGCACGACTATTCATTCAGACAGCGCGACAGGATCGTTGCTAGGCAGCGGCGCCTCTGTCTCTTATACGGAGTTTTATTACAGTCCTTCCGAAAATGAAAATTATGTTATCGATGCAAATGGCTCTGGTTCTTCCTCTGGTACGAACGGATTTAACCTGGATGCCGAGGCTGATGATTACCCCTTTAGTGGTTCTGGTCCCTTCAATCCGTTAACGTCAGTCACCAGTGTTAGGGGCGAAGCATCGACATCGTGGGTATTCAACGTGTTAAACGAAGACGCGGATTTCAGAACCCGGCTACTGAATGAAGTATATCCGGGTGGAACGCCTCCACCAGCCCACACCGACTCTGTTGCAGAAGTGCGTCTTTTTGATGTAACCAGTTCTTCTATGGTGCTGGATGTAGCCGGTGGCTGGGGCGTTGAACATACGCTTACATTGCTTGCGGGGCACCAGTACCAGCTCTACGCTATCGCCGGAGACTATGGCCCCTCAGATGAGGATGTATCACTGTGGTTTTATTTCGATGATCAGGCCACAATTACATCGGTACCTGAGCCTTCGACTCTGTACTTGTTGCTGCTTTCCATGAGCGGTTTACTCATAGCAAAGAGGCGAAATAGCTGAACAATAGGGTACAGACTACGGTTCTTTCCCCTATATTCCCTGTTTTCTTTGATGCGGGTATCTTTCTTAAGGGAACGAAGGGGATTAGCACCAGCCGTTACACTCTCAGCAGAGAAAAGTGGGCAGATTTATTTTTCATTGGAGAAAGCTTTAAATAAATCTGTCCCCTTATTCCTCTGAATTTCAACAACACGCCAATCAACCTGGCTTCTGTTGGTGAACTTAGCATAGATCAATCAGGTGGTATCATCGACCAACTTTTTGGGCTGGCCAATGTCCGCAGGATTGATGATCGTCCTCTCGGTGACTCAGACCAATTATGGGCTGCAGGCGCCAGCGCTGTTGAGGCAAGGGTGCTCGCCAAATTTACCGGATATGCATCAGAAGGCTTCGGTGTGTTTGAGAATATTGCCTCAGCCCCCTACCGTGAAGCACTCGTTGCAACCTCAAACCCCTTTTACACCGATCCACTCGATGACCTGTTTACCGATCTCGGTGTATCGCCCTTTGATGTCTTTTCCTACGGTATGGAATCAAATCTCTGCGGTTCTACTGTCAACTCTATTGAAAACAGAAACGCGTGTGTCCGTGACCACATGGTTACCTGGGAGATTCTCAATGGCCAAAGCGCAGGCAATTTCATACTTGCCTGGGAGGATCTTACTGACAATGACTTCAATGATCTTGTTCTTGAGGTCCGTGGGACGAAACCGGTTGGAACACCAGAACCTGCTGCTTGGTTGTTGTTTTCTACTGGTTATCTGATATTGAGGAGGCGTCGTAGGAAATTAGAGAAATAAGATTTTTTCAATCGTCACCTTTTTCCTCACCTTTTTCGAAGCTAGCGAATAACTCTGGGCCACCGTCACTTGCTACGTGCTTTAACCATTTGGCGGCAAAGAGTATGATTTGGGATAGGGAGGGTTTTACCATGCCTAATTTGAAGGGTTTTCACGCGCAACCTAGTGGGTCGATGGTGTGCGGCGCCTATGCACTGACTGCCATCCTGGATGTTTTCAATCTATTACCAGCCTCAAAGACCACCATTTTAAAATATGGCAACAGAAAATCAGCCATCTATCAAGGGACTTCCGGCCTTACAGTTGCCCGAAACATCTATGCAATTACAGGTTGTGGGCCTGGCGGAAATAACCTGCCCGCTGCCATGAGCTATGTGGCAACGGAGTTCGGGCTGAAACCAACCGTCGGTTTCATGAAGGGATGCCCTCTTCTTAGTCATCCTCTCTTCGGTGCGCTTTTCAAAAATGAACAGTCGGCCTGCCAGACGTTAGGCGCTGGCGGGAAGGAAGGCGTGTTTTCGCCTGCAGCAGCAAATGTCTGTCAGGCAATCTGCGTGGACAATGGTGGGGGTGGATTCCATTGGCTGGCGCTTGGAGAAAACGGGTTGTACATGGATCCTGGAGATGGCAAGTTGCACAGCTGGGCTTCTCTCGGAACTACCTCGTATACGCCTGTTGGTTTGTGGATTTCGCTGGCTAATTAAACTCTCCACCAGCAAAGTGGACAGGAAAACACTGCTACTCCTTCGGCCGCCGTTGTTCAGGAAGAACCTTGTTGGCCAGGTAGGCATCACCCTCCTCTATAGTCACCGGCTGATAGGCCTGATCCACCAAGGGCAATTCGTAGTCATTCCAACCGCGCAGGCCCGTCTTCAGGTTAACAACATTTTTAAAGCCCATAAGGGAAAGCGTTCTGGTTGCCAACAGACTTCGATTGCCTGAACGGCAGGCAACAACCACGTTACGGTCACGCGCCTGCACCAGATCCGGTTCCGTCTCCTCGTAGTCCCACTCGGCAGCAGACTCAAGTATTCCCCGGGGAACATTAATGGAATCCTCGATATGCATCACGTCGAACTCATAGAGTTCACGTACGTCTACAACCAGGATATCAAGTCCTTCCTTCATCTGATCATCCAGATCCCAAGGGTATATCTCCTCCACCTCAGGAAGGCACTCGTTCAACAGATCGACAAATCTTTTCATCACATTAACCTGAATATCCTGACTATTCCGGGGACAGTATACCTACTCATCATTATTGAAGTGTATTCGACGCAGATGGGCGCCCCCTTATTGCATTGCATCTTCCAGCAGGCGCTGTAATTTCTCCTGCATATGAGAATAGTGTGACCCCTTCCAATAGACCTTTCCACAATCGGCGCATTGGTAAAATTTGTTGTAATAGCGGATGGTCTTGGGCTCAAGCTGAGAAAGCACCACAGCCTTGTCGACGGCGCTGACCAAGCCATTGCACTCCTGGCAACGGGCGTAAGGTATGATTTTCCGACGCAGATCGAAGCGCGTGAGTATCTCCTTGATCTGACGCTCCGGATCTACCTCGCGCACCCAATAACCGTGTGTCACTGCTTTGGCACGGAGCAATCGCCGATCGCGTGTGAGGATGATACGCTGCTGATTGACTGATATACCAACGATCTCCCGATCTTGGTAATCATTGCGATAAAGGGTATCAAATCCCAACCAGCGAAGCAGTCGAGCCAATTTTCCCAGATTCACATCTACAACAAAGCGAATCACCCTCAACGGTTGCGGACGCAACCTCAACAGAGGGGTGATATCAAGGGACTCAAACATCGGATAGATGGCTACGCGATCACCATCCTGTAGTGGGTAATCAAACCCTACCGATTGCCCGTTGACGATAATCAGATCCACTTCACTATGGGGAACGCCTAATGCCTCAATGGAATCTTTGATCCCAGGATGATCGTAAAATGGGTAACCAATCTCTCTCTTTCTTTTCGCTTGGGGGAGAAAGTCGTTGAGCTCTTCGTAAAAGCGAAACGTAGCGCGGTTGTCGGCCATACCCCTACAATAGCCCCGGGAGGTAACAAGCACAATCGAGGAATAGGGAATAAGTATTTAAAGCCTTCTCCAATGAAAATTAAATCGGCCCCCTCAATCCTGTCCTTTATTCCTCCTATCCCTTCGGTTTTCCTGGTGTCATCAGCACAGCCGCAATTTGCACCTGTAACCGGGAGGAAACCGCGATCTGTCCCCGATAGAAAATTCTTGCATTGAAGTACATAGTTTTTAACCAGCGAACTACTACAATGAAAAGATTCGATGAAAAAATCTAGTAGAGGTAATGGTGGCCAGATATCGATTTTACAGCAACAGCGCTTGGTCGATCCGCGAGATGGCGTCTAATCTGCTTCGTGCCACGTTCATCACCTTCATGGCCGCAGTGTTTCTGGCCCCGGTGGCGAAAGCAGGTCAGGCTGGTGTGGTTAATCTGGTTAAAACAGGAGCCTATGAGTCCTCAAAGGTCTGTTCGAACTGCCATGCACATTTGTACAACCAATTCGAGCAATCGATGCACGCCAGAGCATTTGCGAATCCGGTTTTCCAGAATCAGGTCTACAACGTGCTGCTTCCCCAAGTAACGGAAGACCCCGATACCGCGCATAAAGCAGGCTCATGCCTGGCCTGCCATTCGCCCACCACCTTTTTGACTCAGGACCAGCGTTTGCCTGCCCGCGACAGTCTGGGTGAGAGTCCGCCCGGAGTGACCTGCGACTTTTGTCATACCACTATTGGCCATATGGGTTTGGCGCCGGGTAATGCCAATTACATCCCATCGCCCGGCCCGATCAAGTATGGCCCCCTGAAGTTCGCATCAGATTGGCACCGTGAATACTCACCGTTTCAACGCAAGAGCGAGGCCTGTGCCGTCTGCCACGAAGCGACAAATGGGCAAGGCGTGCAATTACACACCACTTACAGTGAATGGAAGACTAGCTACTGGTCGAGGAATGGCATCGAGTGCCAGGATTGTCATATGAGTGCCGCTGGGCGCTTGATTGCGGGAAGCCCGGTCTTTGAGACGGGAACCGTCGCCGCCGGTACGCTCATCTCACCACCAGCGCGGGAACAGGTGTTTAGCCACCGGTTTCCCGGCGCAAATGTGCAAAGTCAGCTCGAAGGGGCCGTCAAATTGCGGGTTAAAAGCTTCCCGGGCAAAGCCAAGCCAAGTCAAACGATATTTGTCGGCGTCGAACTGGACAACAGCGAGGCGGGCCACAGCATGCCCACCGGAGCCATCGAATTACGCCTGGCGTGGTTGGATGTCAGGCTCAGGATGCGGAGTTCGGGGCAGGAGTGGCAGCTTAAGGCAAAGCCTAATGCGCGTACTCGCTGGGATGTTGCCGGGCTGAACCCCACCGATGCAGCGTTGCTTGGCACGGAGATCGCGGATGGCAGCCGGCTCTACCGGGCGATTGTCGTGGACACGGAGGGTCAGCAGACACTCAATAACTGGGAAGCTGTGGACAAGGTCTTCGATAACCGGCTGAAGGCTGGCGAAGTACGCCGCGAAATGTTTCGCTTCACCCTGCCGGCTGACGCATCGGGTAGCCTGGAGGCCGAAGTGGCACTTCGATATCTCCGTTATCCCCCCGGATTCGTGACACGCCTCGGAATCGCTCCAGCTGACAGCGTCCTGATGGCAAGGGAAAGTAGAATCATTGAGATTGCCGACTGATCCTCTTTTTCGGTTCTGGCACTGATTGCTTCACCCCTGCAGCCAGTGGAGACAGCATACGGGTCGAGATTATCGCCAAGGGCTCTAGTACCGGTTTTAAGGGACTGAAAGGTGGCCATGCGGACCTGGCCATGTCGTCGCGACGAATCAAAGAGAAAGAGATTCAGGCACTCGCACCACTCGGAAATATGACTGCACTGGAGAATGAACATGTCATTGCACTGGATGGCATTGCGGTTATCGTGCATCCTGAGAATTCCCTGTCGACCCTCAAAAAATCCCAGATTCGGGATATCTTTGCCGGAAAAATAACCGACTGAAAAATGCTGGGAAGAGCACCGGGCGCTATCCATCTGTATGCCAGGGATGACCAATCCGGGACATTTGATGTCTTCCGCAGCCTGGTCTTGGGGAAAAAGACTCCATTGTCAAAAAAAGCAAAACGCTTTGCGGATAATACCGACCTTTCCAACAGCGTTGCGGTGGACAAAGAGGGAATAGGCTTTGTCGGCTTGCCCCACATTCTACAATCCAAGGCCCTGGCGATATCCGATGGGGAGGCGCCGGCCATCGAACCCAAGAATTTCTCAGTCGCAACTGAAGACTATGCATTGTCCCGCCGACTCTACCTCTATCTACCCAACTCGGATAACGCAAATTCGCTGGCGCATCAATTCACCGAATATGCACGTTCCGATGCCGCTCAGGCGGTGATAGAAAAGGTAGGCTTCGTTTCACAGAAAGTGTTCGCCAGCACATTTGAACTGGGCAAACAATATCCGGAAAAGTTGAGGAAACTTGCGCAGGGTACGAAACGGCTCTCCGTCAATATGCGATTTTCTGAAAGCACAGTCTTCCTGGACAACAAGGCAAAACGGGATGCTGACCGTATCTACCGATATCTGGATGAGAGAAACAAACTGAAGAGTGGGATCCTACTTTTCGGCTTCACTGAGCAAAAACCGGATGGCATACCGATGGTCAACTACAATCGCTCAGTCCGGCGAGCTGATCAGGTTGGAAGATACTTGAGAAAAAAGGGGGTTTGGGTAGTGACCAGCCGTGGCTATGGCAACGCCGTTCCAGTGGCATCCAATGAGTCGGAATTGGGACAGGCAAAAAATCGTCGGGTTGAGCTCTGGTTAAAGTAGGCTTAGAGTCCCGAAAGCCTCTCACTCAAACCCGAACGGATCAAATCGGTGGATCGATTGGCGCTTACCTACACGCTTGGCGCTCCTCCCCTGGCGATGCCCGTATTTCTGCGGTTTAGCCTGCATTCCAGGGGAGTAATAGTGATCTGGAACAGACTAATTACATAGTGACATTTCATCAAGTGGTTAGTTCTACTTTGTCAGATTAGATCTACAAGCAACTCACTGAATAATATAAAATATCTGCCTGTATTACTTGGCAAACACCGTAAGGAAGAGCATCAAATGACAAACACCAAGGTCATTTGAATTACCTGATACGCACATAAGCAAAATCGATCGTATTGCGGAGCGATTCCAACGTTTTCAGCATCGCTTCGAATCCCATTTTCGGAGCAAGACGAGGTCGGTATTTCAACCGGCCACACACTATCTCAAAGGCCTGATGCAAGCACAGAGAAAGAACATGGAACGCATGGAGGAGGTATAGTTGTAGAAGCCGATGACCAGCGCCTCCAGCATATGCTTACCGAGTCTCCGTGGGATCGTGCTGTGTTAGACCAAGTGGCGCTGGAAGCCGATCAATGGCTGGGAGGAACCGCGGACACCTGTCTGTTGCTGGATGAGAGTGGCCTTGCCAAGAAGGGCAAACATTCAGTGGGGGTTAAACGCCAATGGAATGGCCGCCAAGGCAAGGTAGATAACTGCCAGGTTGGTGTATTCGCAGCACTGGGCAAAGGACACTTGTCCACGCTGATTGATGAACGTCTCTATCTACCCAAAGAGTGGGTATCGAACCCAGCTCGCTGTCGCAAGGCGGGTATCCCAGATGCTGAGCGGAAACATCAAAACAAGTCGGAGTTAGCGCTGGAGATGGTGCGCCATCAGAAGGCGCTTGGCCTGCGCTTTGCCTGGGTGGGTGCCGATGGTGGTTATGGGAAGGATCCGGTTTTTCTGAGGGGTTTGGAGGCGATGGATGAGACCTTTGTGGTGGACATCCACAAAGACCAACAGGTCTATCTGGAAGATCCGCAGCCGATCATACCGGAGAGCACGACAACACGCGGGCGTCGTCGAAGCCGCCTGCAAGCCCAGACAGCCCGTATGCGCGTTGATCAATGGCTCAATGAGCAACGGGATACCGAGTGGCAGCAAGTGACATTACGGGATAGCAGCAAAGGCAAGCAGCGCGTAGAGATCCTGCATCATCGGGTTTGGCTTTGGGATGGGAAAGAAGTCCAAGCACATCAATGGCACCTGATTGTACGACGAGAAATCGATTCACCGGATACGATCAAATATACCTTATCGAATGCACCGGAAGAAACGCCATCCCATCGTCTTGCAAAGATGCAGGCGCAACGGTTCTGGGTTGAGCGTTCGTTCCAGGACGGCAAGAGTGAATCGGGTCTTGCTGATTACCAGGCCCGCAAGTGGAAATCCTGGCATCACCATATGGCCCTGGTCATGATGGCGATGTTATTCATGCTCGAAGAGCGCATTCTGCAAAAGGATGATCACCCGTTACTCAGTTGTTCAGACATCGAATCGTTATTGCGTGCCTTCCTGCCGCGGCGAGATATTGAACGCGATGAAATTCTACGGCAAATGACGAAACGACATCGTAAACGACAGGCAGCTATCGACTCCCAATATCGAAAACAGACGTTACAACAGTCGGTTATAAGATGATGGAATCTGACAAAGTAGAATTAGTACTGCTTAAGAATGGGGAATATATTTTTCGCGATTTATTACGGAAGGGAGTTGCGAATAATTGATCCCCTTGCCATTTCACCATCCATGCCTGAAGCCAACTGCCCAACAAAAAGGAATCTGCTTACCCCTATGACTCGGCTACTATAGAGAAAGAGATTTGTCCGCGAATGTAAATGGTTGTAACAAAGTGCAATTGCATTGATTTTGTTTGAAAACCTGATTGATATTCATCTGCATCGGCCGGTTCACTTATTACAGAATAGGATTTATTGGATGGATGCTATAACTTAATGCACAGGGAAAAATCGCGTTATTTACGGATTGAATAACACTGTCCACGAGTGCGCCTTTCCATAGGCGCCGATATCTGGATCTCCATGGCTACGCACTTTCTCAGTGTCAGGCTCGATGCCAGACCCGTGGTTAGCGGTCACCCAGCCTAAACCAAGTCGCTGCGTCCTCTTTTAACGATGCTGGACAATTATCAATGCCAACATCAATCTATTGTGAGAAATTAATAACAAATAAAGATGGATTCTTACATCGATTTTGAGGGATTAAACCATGCGAATCTTCTTCAAAAAGAAAACATTTGACGACCATTTTTTTAAGGTATTGAGGACCTTTGGACTGGATCAGAGCGATATCGATCCCGCCGCCTACAGGAAAATCGCCCAGGGCATTCGCGAACGCTCCAACAGTGTTCACAGGAAATTCCAGTTGCCGGAAAGTGAAATCATCGAAGAACATACACATACCGCTGCAATCGCCGCAGTCTATTGTCTGCTAGGACCCAACGAAGCCGTTAAACAGTATCCGGAACTTCAGGATGAGTTTGACGAGGTGGAAGAGGATCTATTAAATGCAAGAAAAGAAGCAAACAGCCATAGTATCCACCTCATGGTCTTTTCGATCATGAGCGATCAACTACTCTGTCATCCTGATACGCTGCTGTCCCATTAACGGGCGAATAAAAGAATATTAGGTAGAGTAGAGAACTGGCAACATTGGAGAACTCCCCACGCAAAAGCGCAGGGAGTAACGCCAGGCTAATAAGCACTTTTCGGCGAGAGAAATTTGGCTACATCTGAAATTCCGTGTTTCAGAACGAATACGTTCTTAAACCCGATATGACGCAACCCTGTGGCAATCGCCATTGCTCTATGACCAGCCTTGCAAACAATAACAACCTTTCCAGTCGTAGGGATTTTTGCCAAATTGGCTGATGTGAAAACCTCATTCATCGGGATAACTGTACTATTGGCTAAATTGAAGCCATAAACTCCAGTTTCTCCCGGCGTCCGAATATCCACGATAAACAGCTTCTCGCCCTTTTTCAGAGACTCCACAAAGACCTTCGTCGGAATCATCTGCAACGCCTTTGCGGTGCCTTTGCCCGTGAATGAGCTAAAATACTGTTCATAGCTCTTTGCCAATCCTTGATCATAGGAAAAGGCCGGGCCAACAAAGAATACGAACAGGATTACTAACAGGAATAATTTTTTCATACCTACCTCCTCTAACAGCGCACTGCTAACCTCGATGGTCATGCATGAGGAGGTTTACTTAGCATTCCTCGAACCCCCTCCTGCTACCCCGGGTGCTCATTCCTTATACTGGTAATTATAGTATTGAAGGGCTGCTTTGATGCGATTTTCCTGATCTTTCCCAGTTTATTAATATTATGCTTTCAAAATGTCCCAGATCAGCCGCTTGCGAGCCATACATTCAGCCGCTCTGCCAAGCTCACGCCGCGCCTGACGACGTGCAGGCCGAGAGAGAAAAATCTCGTTCTATCGTTTTTCACCCTGCGGCAAGCCGTACTGCCACGACCTTATACTCGGGCGTCATACTCTCCTGGTCGAAGATGCCGCTGGTAAGATGATTGATGGCAATCTCCGGAAAATGAAAAGTCGTGAAGAGAATCCCCGGTTTCACCTCATCACTGACCTGCACATTAAGATGGGTCACGCCGTTGGACGACTGAATCTCCACCCGTGAACCATCCGTAAACCCCTCTCTTGCCGCATCAGCCGGATTGATCAGCAAAACATCATGATCGACAAGTTCCAGATTGGGTGTTCGCCGAGTCATGCTGCCGCAATTGTAATGCTCCAGGCGTCGACTGGTGGTTAGAATATAGGGAAATTCTGCGGAGTGGTCGAGAAGCTCCGGGGTCTCCTGAAACTCGAAGAAACGGAACCTGCCCTTGGGCAATGCGAACTGCTGCTGATGGAGAATTTTAGTATCAGTTCCATCTACCGCTACCGGCCATTGCTTGCCGTTACCATCGAGATTTTCCCAAGTAACACCGGCAAAGAACGGCACTACCTGGGAGATCTCCTTAAGCAGTTCGGCGGGATCATAGCGTCCTTGGGGATAACCCATACGTTCCATCACGTTGCAGACGATCTCCCCGTCTGGCCGAGTACCTCGTAAAGGCCCGATAGCTGCGTTGATTTTCTGAATTCGCCGTTCACCGTTGGTGAAGGTTCCGCTCTTTTCAAGAGATGATGAGGCCGGCAGAATGACGTCGGCCATACTGCATGTCTCGGTCATGAAGAGCTCCTGTACGATCAGAAGATCAAGCAGACTGAGAGAATACTTCACTTCACAGGAGTTAGGATCTGTCTGCAGTATATCCTCGCCCATAATCCATAAGGCCTTGAGCTTGCCATCCCTCGCCGCACCAAACATTTGCGGAATCTTCAGACCCGCTTGAGTCGGAATTTCGGTGCCGTAGACCTTCTCGAATTGGGCCCTGATCTCCGGCTGTTTATAGTCCAGATAGCCTGCGCCAAAATCCGGCTGAACCCCCATGTCGACGGCTCCCTGGACATTATTCTGCCCGCGCAGTGGATTCATGCCGGTACCCGGACGGCCGATGTTGCCAGTCATCATAATCATCGAAGCGAGCATCATGATCGCCCGGCTACCCTGGTAATGTTCGGTAATCCCAAGGCCATGAAAGGCCATGGCACGCCGGGAACGGCCATAAATTTCAGCCGCGTGTCGGGCGTCTTCGCGCGATACACCGGTTGTCTTTTCCAGTTGATCGAGATCCTGCGCCATTACCTTCGCACTGAATTCCTCGAAACCTTCGGTCCGGCCGGCAACGAAAGTCTGGTCGACATATCCCAGCTCAATCAGGTAACGGCAAAGCATGTTAAGCAGGGCTACGTTGCTGCCCGGGCGCGGTTGCAAGTGACAGGCGGCATACTTTGACAGTTCAGAGCGGCGTGGATCAACGATGATCAGATCAACACCCTGGATTGCCGCCTGTTTCAACCTGGCCCCGGTAACCGGATGAGCCTCAGTGGGGTTAGCGCCAAAGATGAGCAAGCAGTCGGCCAGCGGAATCTCCCCGATCGAATTGGTTGCCGCACCAGTACCATAGACCTGCTGCATGCCAAAAGCAGTTGGTGAATGGCAGACCCGTGCACAACCGTCAATATTATTATTGCCGATCACTGCACGCATGAACTTCTGCATCAGATAGTTCTCTTCGTTGGTACAGCGAGCAGACGAAATGGCTGCGATGGCATCCGGACCATGTTCTTGCTTGATAGCAGCGAGCCGTTGAGCAATATAGTCGAGCGCCTCATCCCAACAGACTTCAACCAGCTCGCCATCACGGCGAATCATCGGGCTCGTCAGGCGGTCCGGATGGTGTACGTATTCAAAGGCGTAGCGCCCTTTGAGACAGGTATGTCCCCGATTGGCCTCTGCGTCTTCGATGGCACTGATAGCGGATACCCGACTCTGCCTGACCTTTACCTCCAGATTACAGCCAACGCCGCAATAGGTGCAGACGGTCTGTACCGTATTATCTGCCCGCAGAGTCTTGGCCCGGTAGCGGTCACTAAGGGCATTGGTCGGACAAGTCTGTACGCATCGGCCACAGGAGACACAACCCGCCTCGCCAAAGTCGCCCGCCGAGCCCTGGATGATATGGCTCTTTATGCCACGATTGGCCATGGATAATACGAACTGACCTTGCACCTCATCGCAGGCACGGATGCAACGATAGCAATGAATGCACTCAGCCGGATCGAATCGCAGATAAGGATGAGGTTGCGCCGGCTTACCGGGTTCCTGTTCCAGTGGATAGCGACTCTCGGTGATACCGTACTCGCGCAGCAGCTTTTGAAACAACGACGGAGTCTCGTCCGCCGCAGGCTCAAGTTTATCCTGCGGATAGTTACTCAACAGCAGTTCGAGTATGCCTTTGCGCACCCGGCTCAGACGGTCTCCACGGGTCGAGATATGCAAACCATCTGCTGCGGGGGTATGGCACGAGGCCATTAAGCGACCAGCTTCTCCCTTGTCGCGAGCCACTTCAACCAAACATATGCGGCAGGCGCCAAACGGCTCCAATGCCGGGTCATGGCAGAGCACGGGAATCTCGGTGTCCCCAAGGTGGCGGCTGACACACTCATAGAGGGTTTCTCCCAGTTCGAAGGCATAGGCAGTGCCGTTGATAGTGATCTGACTCATGCTGTGAAATAGGGGGAAAGTTCATCATGAAAATGCGTCAGAGCATTGCGCATCGGTAGTGGAATACCGCTTCCCAAGGCACACAATGAACCGGCCTCCAATAGTTCCAGCAGCTCATCAAACAATTCGCTATTCAACGGGTTATCTGCTGATGCCTGCTCCAGCAGGTGACTGCCCTTCGCTGTCCCAAGCCGGCACGGGGTACATTTCCCACAGGACTCGTCGGCCATGTAATCGATAATATGACGCATGAAATCGATCATGGGAAAGTGCTTCGGGATGGCGATGATGCCAGCATGCCCCAAGGCGAAACCGGCTCGCTGGAAACTTTCGAAGTCCACTGTCAGCGAGTCGATGGCGGCGAGCGGGATAATGGATCCAAGCGGTCCGCCCACCTGTAACGCTTTCACCCCGGTCTCGAAACCTCCAGCGTGGCGGAAGATCAGGTCACTGAACCGATAGCCGAAATCAACTTCGTAAAGTCCAGGTTTCGCAAACTGGCTATCGAGGGAGATCAGTTTGGTCCCCTTGCTCTCCCCGGTGCCGATGGCGGCATAGGCTTCGCCACCCTGCTGCAGTATCCAGGAAATATTGGCGAATGTTTCCACATTGGAAAGTAGTGTCGGCTTGCCCCAAAGACCATGGGTGGCGGGAAACGGGGGGCGTACACGCACTTCAGGACGTTGCCCCTCGATCGAGCTGAGCAGCGCTGTCTCCTCACCGCAAACGTAAGAACCTGCACCTTCGATGATTTGAAAAGAGAAATTACGACTGATCTGATCCGGCAAGGCATCAAACTCGGCAATGGCCGCTTCCACCCTGCGGATCGCCGCAGGGTACTCGCGACGGATATAGAGTACTCCGGTGCTGGCGTCTGCTGCGACTCCGGCGGCATACATGCCTGCCATCACCTTATGTGGTTGCTGTTCCAACAGATATCGGTCCGAGAAGGCGCCGGGATCGCCCTCATCCGCATTGCAGACGACATATTTTTCGCTGCTCTGAGCCTCGGCGGTAGCACGGCATTTAAAAGCAAAGCCAAATCCCGCGCCACCTCGGCCGCGGAGTTTCGAGCGCTCCAGTTGAGGAAGTATCTCATCGCGCTTGTCTAATGCGATCCGATAGAGCTCTTCTAACGAATCAACCGGGCCGGTAAGTATGGCTGACGGGGAGAGGCAATAGACCGGCATTTCCGGTCGACTTAAATCGTCATCCCCCTGATGGTATCCATCCAGTCGGCCGTCAACTTCGCGTTTCAGCAAACCCGCTCCGCGATAGCAGTATCCGCAGCACATGGCTTTGCCCGCGTGCGGATGGCGTGTCGCGGTTTCTGCGGCAGAACCGTTTACCAGACAAGCTGTGCCGTGACATACCAGCACTTCGCTGTTCTTCGTCTGTTCGTTCAGAAAGTCATAGAAACTGGCGGTTCCCTTGATCACCGAAGCCGACAGACTAGCCTCCTCCGCCAACAAGGTCATTGCCGCATCGCTCTTCTCTGTGTCTGACTGAATCGTTGCGCCGAGCAAATCGAATAGATTGTTTTCAAGGCCCTGGCGACTGCTTAAAGCACGGATATTTTTTGACATGCCCCCTCTCTCAGCGCCTTGGCTCCGCCGGCTGGTATGACTTCGGCATCAATAGACTGCACAGGCAGTCGGCAGCAATGTGATTTCAGGTGCATTCTCCTGACACATATCAGTTCTTTTATCGAGGATAATATAGCGCATGGCTCCTTGCCAACCGCAGCTGAATCTAACAGCTGCCCCACTTTGAATTACTGATTAGCGCTTCCCCTTGAGACATCCCGGTCTTACGTTTCTTGTGGGTCCAGGATGGTCCAGCCATATCAGATTTTTTGTTGGATATTTATGAATGCACCAACGTCAACACCGCTTACAATCAGCTAAACACCTCCAAAAAGTACTGATCGTAGCCCCGGTTGGCGTAGACGGCTTCCATCTTCTCCTCCCAGAAGGTGCCGAAATCCATAGCATCGGTGAAACGGACCTTGCCGAGGTTGGGATCAAGAAAGAGTATCGGGCCATCCGGCACCACCGCGGTGAATGCGGTTGCATGCTGCCCCCCGGTGGACTTGCGGATACGGCTCATTACCGCCAGGGTGGCGGTGCCGTGAGGTGGCGCCGAGGTGGTCAACAGGTCGTCGATTGCCATCGCAACCGCTGCCCCCAGCCCAAAAAGATCCCCACTTCCCTTGGCCACGACGCGTGAACTGAGCCCATCCCGTTTCATCACCGGTGCGATCGCCTCGCCAAAGCTCTTGCCCCCGGAACCCTCGCGGATCTTCGCCTCCAGCAACGCCTGCACAAAACGGGCGGAGGCAGTGGAACGCCCACCCTGGATTCCTTTGGAGCGCTGCATACCGTTGGGCTGCACCAGATCGTGCCGCAGAAACGAGTAACAAATTCCGGCACAGATCCCCTCTCCTTGGGCAAACCCCTTCACCAAGGGATCCTGTCCCTGTTGGTAGGCCATGATCACCTCGCCGTTTATACCGGCATCATCGAGGATCTGCTGGAACTTGGCCTTCGTCCACGCCATGGTCCCATCTCCTGTAGAATCGACAGTTGGAAACCCGGCAGGCATACGCCGGGGTCATTGTAAGTATAGATGGGAAAAGATTACATTGAGTTAGGGCCTGTCAACACTATGCGGATGGCGAGCGTTTTCAGCAGAATAGACACATCTCGTACTCACGAATGGAGAAAGGAATCCAACTTATTCTGAGTGTCGGCTGGCCTTACACTGTTTTCATGGTTTTTCGACTAATAAATCAGTTGGTTACCTTTGATCATGCTATTTATCAACTATTGGCCGTCGGATTTTTTTACACTTGATTAATCATCTATTGCTTAAGTCCTTGATTTATAGTGGTGGCGCGAATATTGCATAGGTTAATAGAAATCCAGGCTATTTGAGCATGGAATCAGGAGCCAACCATGAACGGCGCGATTAAATCTGCTTCGCTTGGCGAAAACAAATTCCAATCCCTTCTCCTATCCGCACTTGGCGGGTCCAGTAGGAATGCGAGAGCTTATTCTGTAGTTCGTGGAACCCACCACCCTGACTCATTTGGGATTAGGTCCCGCTGGTCTCGGTTTCTACAGACGCAGAAAGGTTTCTGACTGTTTGGCCCTCACTATATCTGCTTTTTCGTATTACTCGGTCTCCGATAGGGCATAATATGCCCGAAGACCTCTAACTATGCATGGACCGACTTTAAGGGATGGTTACAACATTGCGCGGATCAGTTTCTCAACACTGTCATCGGATAAGGTTATTGGTGGCACAACCCGAAATGCAACTGATTCAAATATGACTGGATACCATGAATCTACCGAAAGCTGAACAGGCAATTGTCAACGGCATCTATGCCGCGGTGGCTTGGCTGATTCTTGATTTTGGACTTCTGCTCCAGATGCACGGGGAGCAAACACTTTCCTTTCTCGTCTCTCGACCGGAAATGGCCGCCGGAGCGATCATCGTTATCGCTTGCATAGCAGGACTGTTTTATAAATCCCGCTTGGCATCCATATCGCTTTTCCTGCTCTTCTTGTTGCCATTGGTATTACGTGCAGCACAGGGAGTGTTTCCCTCCACTATGTTTTTGTTGTTTTCTCTCATTCTGCTCTTCTTTTTCCTCACCGCCGTTTTAGGCACCTTCAGTTACCATCATCTCAAGACATTGAGTCGGGATACGAACAAACCGGATTGACTTTCGAGCCTTCTGTGTTCCCATATTTATCAATAGGTTACATAGCCATCATGTCCAGATCGTGTCTACGGTTGCCCAGCTTTCGGGTTGCCATCAATCGCCACTATATTTGGTTAGTCCCGGAGCCAGTAGAAACAACGACGATTGGCATCACCGCTTTGACGTACATTATCAGTATCTCTACCGACCTCTTTTCAAGTGTGCACCATGACTGTCACCGCGGCTAAAAACGAGCGAATTAACCTGCGCCTGAAACAAAGCGCCAAGAACCTTATTGAGCGAGCGGCAACCTTCGAGGGAAAGACTGTCAGCAGCTTCATTTTGTCCAGCGCTCTGGCTAGCGCCGAAAAGACCATTCATGAGCACGATTCCATCCAACTCAACGAACAAGATGCACAGCATTTTTTTCATGCACTGGCCAAACCAGTCACGTTCAATAAAAAACTGACCGAAGCCTTGGTGGAGCATGACCGCCGCGTAGACTCCGAATGAGTTCAGAAAGTGAACTCGTTATAGAGCCGCTAAACCGAAATCACAACAGGGCTACTTTCAACTGTGGTATTGAGTCCCTGGATCGCTACCTGAAACGTCAGGCCAGCCAGGATATAAAACGCCGGATCAGCCGCGTGTTCGTTGCCTGCGCTCTCCAGGATGAAACAAGAGTCCTGGGCTATTACACGCTCAGCACCCTCTCCATCGATTTGTCGGTCTTGCCAGAAAAAGTCGCGAAGAAGTTGCCCAGACACCCTATACCGGCTGCTCTCATCAGCCGGTTGGCCATTGACATTTCTGCGCAAGGTAAGGGGATTGGCAAGATGCTCCTATCCAACTCGATTAAACGAACCTTAGCGGTTAGGGACGATATCGCAATCTCTGCAATGGTCGTGGATGCCATCAACCAGGAGGCAGACTCCTTCTACAAGCGTTACGGCTTCTCCCGCCTCGCTCACAGCGGCAGCCGCCTGTTCCTACCGCTGAAATCCTTATGACTATTTGTGTTGAACCTCGTCTCGCCTGCTGACTCGGTCGGGCCAAACCGGCCACAGGTTGTTCTCATCGATCATTTACTGAAAGCCCATCGACGACGCTGGCCCACGTCCACCCCTGGTTGCACGTTAGGGAGCCTCTGATTAAGTCTGACGAAGTAGATTGTGAATCAGAATATTCAGATTCAAGGCGCAAATTGCACGTACTAGCTGACTATTGCGAAGATTTGCAACGCAGAAGCTGGATATTCTGGGCGCAAGAAACAAGTTCACGACTTGATCAGAGGCTCCCTAAAATCCATTTATTTCTCATATTTGAGTAATTATTGACATAAGTAACGCAATATACTATATGTTTCTCATATTGGAGAAATTATGGCCAGAAAAATCACACCTCTGCCACTTCCCGAATCCCCGCTCATCGATACCCTGGCAGAATTCGGGGCTCATGTACGCAGCATGCGGACGCAGATGCAGTTACGTATCGATGATGCCGCTGCTTTGTGCGGTGTGTCGGTTCAGCTGCTCTCCGACTTGGAAAATGGTCGGCGTTCCGTTGGCTTGGATAAGGCGCTTACCGTGGCTCGACAATTAGGCCTGTCCTTAGTCGCAATACCACGTACAGAGTTAAACGCTGCGCTATCTCATATCCATAAGGCACGCAAATGAACACCCATACTTTGAATGCATGGGTGGGTCAGGCTCTGCTCGGCACCCTGACCTATGATGACGCGACGGGCCGCTTCGCCTTCAATTACGACCCAGCTTGGACAACGTCCCCCCACGCATATCCCGTCTCCCCCTCCCTACCCTTTGTCAGGCCAGAGGAACTGAGTGACGAACTGCATTCAGTCAGTGTCCGGCGTTTTTTCGAGAATTTATTACCTGAAGGAAAGGCGCTCGAAGATGCTGCTGGTGCCAACCAGGTCTCCAAGGCCAATCTTTACGGTCTGCTGCGTTCACTAGGAAGAGAAAGCACCGGTGCACTGAGCCTGCTTCCTGAAGGTCTCACACCTGAAAAGACACCAAATTCAAAGCGTGAGATCAGCCATGCCGAGTTATCCCAACGTATCCAGGATCGCGCCAACCAGCCATTTAATATCTGGGATGGTCGCGTCAGACTGTCAATCGCCGGCCTACAGGACAAGTTAGCCGTTTTTAGAGACAAAGAAGAAAAGCTCTATTTGGTTGAGGGACAACTTGCTTCCACACATATCCTCAAGCCTGAACCTTTGAATCCCAATCTGAGACATCTGGTTGCGAACGAACATTTCTGCCTGAACCTCGCGGCTCGCCTGGGGGTGCATACACCTGAGACAGAAATCCTTCGAGTACCCGAGGCCTTATTGGTTGTGAAACGCTTCGACCGACAACTAAGCACTGAAGGTGTTCAACGCCTGCATTGCGTCGATACCTGCCAAGCGCTCGATCTGGGTGTCAGTCACAAGTACGAACGCAATTTTGGTAGTGGCCGCGATGTGGCGCATATCCGGGATGGCGTTAGCCTAGAGCGCTTATTCTCCCTTGCACCTCTCACCCAAGCGGAAGCCGCCACTCGAATGGAGCTACTGCGCTGGAGTCTAATCCAGTATCTGATTGGCAACAGTGACGCCCACGGGAAGAACGTCTCCTTTTTGGTTGAATCCGGTGGACTTCGGTTGGCGCCTTTCTATGACATGGTGTCTGTATGTATTTATCCCGACATTGAACATGAAGCCGCCATGGCCCTTGGCGATGAATTTAACTTTGAGCGGGTGCGTGCCTATGACTGGGCTGAATTCGCTTATCGATGCGGTATTCCTCCACGTCTAATTGTGCGAGAGATAAAACGTATAACCAGAGCACTGCGCAAAGAAGCCCCTATTCAGATCGTATGGTCTGGATACACGCATGAGGAACGTGAAGTGCTGCAACAGGTCACGGAATATAGCCTGAAACAGGCAGGTCAACTAGAACAAGACGCCGGCCATATCACTAAGGTGCGCATAGAAGAATAGCCGTCCTACTGCAGACATGTATTCCGTTCAACCCATAAACTCCCATATACGATCAACTGAAGGGCTTTGTGCGCCATATCATTGTATTAAGGGGCGGAAGATCGGCAAAAGAACGGCGTGAAATCCAGGAACAACTGCAATCAATCCCGACTGAGGAAGAACGGCTGTTGCTGGCAACCGGCAGGTATATTGGAGAGGGATTTGACGACGCACGTCTGGACACCCTATTCCTGACATTACCGGTCTCGTGGACCGGACGGTTACACCGGCTGCACCCAGGCAAAGATGAAGTCAAGATAGTCGACTATGTTGATAGCAAGGTGCCCATGCTCACCAGAATATTCGAAAGACGGCTTCGCGATTATCGTGCAATGGGTTATGAAGAAGAGGATCACCAAACCATCTTTGGCTAACAAGCATTGCCGTTTACATTGCAACACCGTACTGCCCCGTACAGATTAAACGTATTCAGGTGGATACCAGGCGATGCGGGAGACGCGGGGAAAAATGTCGTGGAAAGGTGGGGAAAATCCTGCCAGTTTCCTGTCATCAATTACCTAAACAGCCCCAATATTTGCCACCCTGACAAATCTGGCTTATTTTAACTGATTGAATTATAAGGAATATTTGGCGGAGAGGGAGGGATTCGAACCCTCGGTACGGGTTAACGTACACACACTTTCCAGGCGTGCTCCTTCAGCCACTCGGACACCTCTCCCGATTTGGGAGGCGCAAGGTTAAACCAGATCGGCATCAGACGCAAATCAAAATAACCCGGATCTCTTACAAGTGGTTGCTAAGCCTGGCGGGCTGTGCATCATCCATCAGGGAACGGAACTGGGTGCCGCTGACATGGATAACCTTTGTATGGTCACCCGTCTCAAAAAAGACGTCTGTCTGATCAACCAGGCACTTATCAACCAAAGTCTCGATACCGTAGGGCTTGCCAACAGGTGGTACGGCCCCAGGCTCACAGTCGGCAAAGGCATCGGTCAACTCCTGCTCGTCGATGAGTTCCAGATCCCGGCCAGTCATGGCACTCAGTTCCCTAAGCTCCAATCTGTGAGAAGCAGGGATGACCACCATCAGATAACTTTCATCATCGCCCAGCAGTACCGACTTTGCCATCTTGTCACCCGGAATGTGTGCTGCTTCCGCTGTCCACAAAGTCGAGTGAGTCCGCTGATGATCAATAACTTCGTAATCGGTATCGTGACTCTCCAGAAACTCTCTCAATGTAATCGCTATACCCACTCTCTTTCTCCTCTCACACATCACCTTTACTTTGAAGTATAGTTCGCTATCTGTTTTTTCTTCTGATCAAGTGTAAATCTCAGTATGGCCAAAAAATCGAACAAAAAAAGTAAACAAAGGTCGACAATGGCTGAGTTGGCTGACCGTCACCATCTCTACGAGCTTTCCGTCCAGTGTGCTGAGTCCGAGATCGATTTTGTCGATGACGCATATAAGAAACTCCGCGGACGCCGGGCAAAACTGCTGCGCGAGGACTTCTGCGGTACCGCAAACGTCTGTAGTGAATGGGTGCGCCGCCGCAAAACCAACCACGCCATCGGAGTCGATCTGGACAAAGAGGTGTTGGACTGGGGTAAAACGCACCAGATTGGCCAGCTCAAAGCCTCCAAAGCCAAACGGATCGAGCTGATTCTGGATAATGTGTTAACCGTGCAAACAGAAGCGCCGGACATCATCTCGGCAATGAACTTCAGCTATTGGCTTTTCAAGGAGCGCGACCAACTGAAGGGTTACTTTAAGCAGGTACACAAGCAACTGGCTGAGGGGGGCATCCTCTTCATGGACGCCTATGGAGGTTACGACTCTTTCCGTGACATCGTTGAAGAGCGGGAGATCGAGGACGGGAACAGCAGCTTCACCTATATCTGGGAGCAGGAAAAATACGACCCCATCAGCGGCACCCTGATCTGCCACATCCATTTCGATTTTCCGGATGATTCGCGCCTGGAAAAGGCCTACAGCTACAACTGGCGCCTCTGGACGCTGCCGGAGATCCGGGAACTGCTCGATGAGGCAGGTTTCAGCAAGGTGACCTTCTATTGGCAGGGCTTCGATGAAGAGGGTGAAGCGGATGGCATTTTCGAACCTGTTGAAGAGGGTGAAGCGGACGCCGGGTGGATCGCCTACATTACGGCCGAAAAATAGAGCCACTCCCCGCCTTCCCCGGCCCCACAGCCGGTAGCAGCTTTGGGGTCAGGAATGGACCCAGGCGATGCGAAAGCGTCCTATCGCCACGCCCAGCAGTCCAATAAGCATCAGCCCCAGTGCCCCCGGCTCAGGCACTACTTCGTGCATTTCAGCAGCAAGTATCTGGTGAGTGGCCGACGTGGGATGAAAACCGTCCCATGAAAGATACTCATCCGGGTTGGCACAGGTGGTTCCTCCGGCTAAAACAAACTCGCTGTAGCAGGCATCTGTGGCATTGGTAAAACCAAACGAAGCAGGATCGTCATAGACTTGGTTGAGCAGCCCAAAGGTGTCAAATCGCATCAGCTCAACGTCAGCAAAGGGGGCTATTGCCGCCAGCAAGGCGGCGTCGAGGGCATTATTGAAGAGATTGGTCAGAAAAGACGCTCCCGCCACCGGCGCTCCGCCACCGGTTACGAGTGGCACCAAACCCAAGTCTGGGACGTTGGGTATGAGGAAATCCTTTGCCCCGATGGCGGCGAGTTCCCCCACCACCTGAGCAATTCCGCTAACTGCAATGGTTATATCGGCAGTGGGATCGTATAAGGGATTTACCAGCGCCTGGTCAAGGATGTCGCTCATGTCATTGGATCCGGACCAGACGATAAAGAGAGCGTCGGCATCCGCCGGCGTCATGCCCAGCCCGCCCAGGTAGAGATCCTTCTGTTCATTGAGACTCAGTGCACCGAAGGCGCCGAGTGGATGGGTGAAGCTGCGCGCACCGCCATAGGCGTAGTTGCTGCCACCCAATACTGAGCTGCTAGTGGGAAGACCCAATCGATCAGAAAAATAATCGACGTAGTTCATTCCGTTGGTGAAGCGCCCGCTGTTGGTTCCATCAGTGTATTCCGGTGGTGGTATCAATCCGCCAGTAATTGTTGCGACGTTACCCTGATCCGACAGGCTGTCACCAAACACATACAGGTCGCTGAAGCGGCTGGCAAAAGTCGTCAGGGGCCATAGCAACACCAGTAAAAGCAATAAACTCCAAAGTCCGTATCTTCTCATTTTTCGCTCCTGGCTCCGGAAAACGGGGCGCAATGAACCTAACTATAGCTTGTCAAGACAGGAATAAAAGGTGACCTGATCAGAGCATCCGTCGGAGCGAGGCGCAGCGCCTACTCGTGACTGATCGGCTGCAAGTATTTGAACAGGATGAAATCACATATCGCCGACACGTCGTTGATGTCGAGTTGGGGTAGAGTCAACGGCACAGGTAACGACTCATCGCTGGCTACAGCGACGATCGAGGGGTCCTCCAGACAGAGCAGAGGACGCCCCATGACAGGCCGGTGCAGTTCAATCTTGGGGAAACGCACATGACGAAAACCCTCCACCAGGATCAAGTCTAGTCGGGAAGCGTCCAGGCGATCGAGCATGGTCTGCAGGTCAGGATCGCCCTCGATCTCCTCTTCCACCATCAAGGCCCAGCGCTGGGCGGTCGCCAGCAACACCTGACCGGCACCAGCTTTGCGAAGTTCGTAGCTGTCCTTGCCGGGTTTGTCGACATCAACTTTATGATGGGCATGCTTGACCACACCGATCCGGATTCCCTCCGCCTTCAACAGCGGAATCAATCGGGTCAACAGGGTGGTTTTTCCGGTGCCGCTGTATGCGGCAAAGCCCAGTACGGGAACGGCTGCCTGAATCATCTTTCTACCAGCGTGGGAATAGGGAGATACCGGGATGGGGATCTCAATCGATGGGGGAGTTGCTTCGCTTCATGCCGTGCAACATGACGATCAGATCCGCCTCACCCCGACTGATGTTCAACTCATCCATCAGCCTATCGGCCTTGGCGCCCTCCTGAACCAGACGAATCGCCTCAGCGTAGGGAGGCTCACCGCCCCGTTGGTACTCCATGCTCTCCTGCCGTTCTTCCAGATCCCGCCCATGGCGTTCAATGCGATTGACCCGTTTATCCACACCGACGGAACTGGAACAGAGCGCACCGACCGTCTGCTTGAGGATCTCCACCTCACGCATTGCTTCAGCAAGACGCTCTTGTGTGCGATTGGTTTGTCTATATGAGAGTACGATAAACACCAAAACAGCGATCACCAGTACTGCAAGGGTTATCCATAGGTTGAGCATGGTGCTATCCATCATGCGTACTCATCGATGTGCGGCTTGCTGTTGTCATTTTCCTGGGCGCGCTCTTTTTTCCTTCCTTGTTTGTTACGCTCTTCCTGGGGTTTCGGACGCTCACGACGCTCTGGCCGCCGACTGGGATTCACGGGGTAGAGTGGATTTATCGGACTCTGCTCACCGATTTCCGGCATTTCAGCACCATTGGTTTTAGAGATCGGAGTCTAACTTGTGTTCGTCCGGAAACCCATATCTAACCCCAAAGAACACAAAGATCGCCAAGGTAAACGATTGATTAACAATAAATTACCTTCGTGTACTTCGTGCGCTTCGTGGTAAAAAAACAGCGTTTCCTGACCGGCACTAACTTGAAGGGAGTGTAGCATGGGATTGCCATTCGGCATCAGAACATACTGATCTCAGCCCACTCCTCATCTGTCAGCAGTTTATTCAGATCCACCAGGATCAGCAGACCATTCTCACGGGTTGCCACGCCCTGGATATAACGCGAACTCTCATCATTGCCGACATTGGGGGCAGCGTCGACCTCGTCCTCGTTGAGTTCCACCACTTCCGCCACCGCATCCACCAGGATGCCAACCACCTGCTTTTCGGACTCAATGATCACGATACGGCTTGAGTCGTCCAGTTCGGCTGAAGGCAGACCAAAGCGGCTGCGGGTATCGATGACGGTCACCACGTTGCCACGCAGATTGATGATACCCAGTACGAAAGGGGGCGCACCAGGAACCGGCGCAATCTCGGTAACCCTGAGAACCTCCTGTACCTTCATCACATTGACGCCGTATGACTCATCCTTCAGCCGAAAGGTGACCAACTGAAGCACCGAATCATTCGCATCGACTTCTGCAGCATTTATGTTCATTTACGCACCTCATCCCACCTGTTACACCCCATCACGTCAAAAAGTGGACGGGAATTATGTTCTCTGAATTAATTAAGCACTAATCATGCCCAGCATGCCGTCAATATCCAGCAGCACCGACAACTGCTCTACCATCGTTCCGGCCAGCCAGGGACGTTTTCCCTGGGCAGTGCGCCAGCGCACACCTCCAGCATTCAGCATGATCGTCTCTGCAATACCGTCCACGGCAAGGCCATATCCGCCGTCACCCACGACCAATACATGGCCGCCGCTCTGTCGTTCACCCGGCACCCTGCCACTGACTCTCTCCGGCATCACCAGACGAGCGGTGTCGACCACCACTATCTTCTGCCCGCGATTGACCAACACACCCAGATTCCAGTCGGGCTGGCCCGGCATAACAGAGGCCTCATCCCGCCACTCAAGAATACTCACCAATCCGGTCAGAGGTATTCCCAAATTCAGCCCTCCCACCTTGAACACCAACACCTGAAAAGGCATTTCGGCCCAGGACGGAATGATCGGTTCATTGACTGTCTGTGTGACCTCAACGGTCTGACTGACGACCCCGGTCACCGGCCCGGCGGTCACCTCCTCACTCACATGTGCGGCGGAAACAGTCTCCGTCAGCGTCTGTTCCGTGATATCGGCTATTTTGGTGGCAACTTTAGTTTCGGCGACCGGTGCCTCTACAGGAATCTCACTGATCTCCTGCAGCAGCACATCCAGATAGCTGCTGAGGGCGGCATCCGGCTCCGCAAGACGGGTGGAGGGCTTTTCCTGTTGTCGATTCAACGTCCGACTCCGGCACTGACCGGCTGTCCCACTTCCCGTTGCAGGTCTTCGAGTAGATCGGTATAGGCGCTCACACCACGACCACCAGGGTCGAACATTGCAGGAGGAATACCTGCCCGGCTCGCTTCGCGCAATAGAGTGTCAACCGGAATCAAGCCTCGCCAGAGATGTTCCTGATAGGTCTCACGCAACACCTTCAGACTGTCGACGGAAGCACGGGTACGCTGATCGTACATGGTGGGGACGATGGTATAGGGCAGCGAATTCTGTCGCGCCTTGAGTACCATCTTCAGGGTGTGCAGCATCCGCTCCAACCCCTTGAGGGCAAGGAACTCTGTCTGCACGGGGATAATCAGCTGCTCGCAAGCCGCCAACGCATTGATCATCAGAATACCGAGGACCGGGGGACAGTCGATCAATACATAGTCGAAACGATCTTCCAACCGGGCAAGGGCATTTTTGATTACCAGACCCATGCCGTCCAATCTGCCGGCCTGACGATCAAGTGTCGCCAGCGCCATGGCGGCGGGCATCAGTTCCAATCCGTCGGTGCCGGTCTTGTAGAGCAGTGTCGCTGGATCAACATCCTGTTTATCCGCTACCGCCTTGAAGAGCGAGTAGACGCTCTCTTCGATGGAGTCAGGGTCGTAACGAAAATAGCTGGTCAATGAACCGTGGGGATCAATATCAATCAGCAGGGTTCTGAGGCCCCACTGTGACAACAGGCCACCGAGACCGACCGTGGTGGTGGTCTTGCCCACCCCGCCTTTCTGATTGGCGATGGTCCAGATCTTCATCGGCTACCATCAGGTAAGATAATGGTCCGATCCGGATCGCCGTTCATGCCGAGGATAACCAGACTAACCCGGCGGTTCTTCTGCCGACCAGCCTTACTGCCATTGTCGGCAATCGGGCGATGTTCACCATATCCGATGGCTGCCAGACGCCCAGGGGCCACACCCATGCGGGCAATCAGATGCACGACACTGGCCGCGCGTGCTGCGGAAAGCTCCCAATTCGACGGATATTCAGGCGTATGGATCGGCTGGTTGTCCGTATAGCCTTCAATCTGCAGCTGATTTTTCAACGGTCGCAGAATGCTGCTGATATCCCGCAGAACCTTTACTGCGGCACGGGAAAGTTTGGCACTGCCACTGGGGAAGAGCATCTTGTTCTTCATGTCCACAATCACCCGTGTATCGCTGTGCGATACATCGACCAGATCCTTTTCGATGTAGGGTTCGAGCATGTCGCCAATGGTGGCCGCAAGATAGCTCAGGCGCTGCCCCTCATCCACCGCATTGTCCAGTAATCCATCGTCATCGTAAGTGCCGGGACCAAAACGTGTCTCTGTCTGGATCAGCGCGCTGCTGCCTTCTGCACCCGTGGGATCTCCGCTGGAACGACTGATCTCACCGATCTGGATAGGGTCCTGGCTGCGGGTCGGCTCCTGAAACGCATTGCTCAAGGTTTGGGACAACACCCGGTATTTGCCCTCATTGACTGAAGATATCGAGTACATCACGACAAAAAAGGCAAACAGCAGGGTGATAAAATCCGCATAGGAGACGACCCACCTTTCGTGGTTCTCCTGCTCTTCATGCCGTTTACGCCTGCGCGCCATTTTGCCCTCGTTATGAGAGAAAAGCCTTCAGCTTCATCTCAATATTGCGTGGATTTTCACCCTCGGCTATCGCTACAACCCCTTCGACCACCATTTCTCGGTATTTCGTCACCCCCAACGACTGGGTCTTCAATTTTGCCGCTATCGGCAGTAGAAACATATTTGCCAGTCCCACCCCGTAGATGGTGGCGACAAAAGCCGTGGCGATACCGCTGCCCAGCTTGGCGGGGTCTGCCAGATTTTGCATCACATGGATCAAACCCATAACCGCGCCGATGATTCCGATGGTGGGCGAGTAGCCACCCATGCCTTCATAAACCTTGGCCGCCTGCAGATCGTAGTGTTCCGTGGCATCCACTTCCATCTCGAGGATATCCCGAATCACTTCCGGTTCGCTGCCGTCCACCAGCAGTTGCATGCCTTTACGCAGAAAGTCATCCGATTCATTCTCGGATATAGTTTCCAGCCCGAGCAGACCCTCTTTGCGTGCAATATTGCTCCAGGTGACAAGTTTCTTGATGGTCGGGGACATGTTGGTCCTGCCAGGCAGAAACACACGCCCTGACAGTCTTAGCGCGTGTAAAAAAACCGGTACAGGCGTCTGTAGAAGGATCGCACCAACGGTACCGCCAATCACGATAATCATTGCTGGGCCGTTGACCAGCGAGTCGACGTGTCCGCCTTCAAGCCAATTACCGCCCAACACCGCCATAAAGGCGATGATAATGCCGATAAAGCTGAGGAAGTCGACTCTCATATTCTCTACTGTTCTCTACCCAGATTTTCAAGCATGGTCCCGATCTCATCAAGTGAGACAACACGATCCACAAGACCCGCTTTTTCAACCGCCCGGGGCATGCCGTAAACCACGCAGCTCGCCTCATCCTGGCTCCAGAGTTTGGCGCCTGTCGACTTCAATTTGCGTGCCCCCTCCAAACCATCCGCGCCCATGCCCGTCAGAACGACTCCCAGTGCCTGCGTAGCAAAAACTCTGGCCACCGACTCAAGCAACTGATCCACGCTGGGATGGTAGATCTGTCCCCCGCGCGCATCCTTGACCCTCACCATTGAACCCGAAGGTCCCTTTTCCACTATCATCTGCCTGCCGCCTGGCGCCAACAGTACCCTGCCGGGACGTAGCGGATCACGATCCCTCGCCTCCTTCACTTCAATAGCGCAAACAGTATTGAGACGGTCAGCATAAGCCGAAGTGAATGCGGCGGGCATATGTACCGCAACCACCAACGGAATTGGGAAATTCCGTGGCAGTCGGGTCAAAATATTCTGCAGCGCCACAGGACCACCGGTTGATGCACCGATAGCAATCATGTCAACAGGGCCGGTCTCCTGCCTGTATCCAGCCGGCAACCTGCTTGCCCCGAGTCTTGTGTTTTTTGCTGATTTTGGCGGCAGCCGCCCATGCCCTACAGCCCTCACCCGCTGCCGGAGCTGCTCTGCGAAAATCTCTGCAGATTCACCCAATTTCAGACCGTCCGGCGTTTTTGCAAGAAAATCCATCGCCCCGGACTCCAAGGCATCAAGCGTTTCCCGCGCCCCAGCCTTGGTGAGTGCCGAAAACATCAGGATGCGGGTCGGGGATCTCGCCATGATGTGGCGAACTGCGGTAATGCCATCGAGTACCGGCATCTGCACATCCATGGTGATGACATCCGGATGTAGCTGTTGCGCCAGCTTGACCGCCTCTTCGCCATTCGTGGCGTAACCGGCTATCTCAAGATCCGGCGCAACCTCCAGCATCTCACCAATCCTGTGCCGGTAAAATGCTGAATCATCGACGACTAAGACTTTCAGCCTGGCCTGCATTTCTCACCATCCATTTCTGAGAGACCGTTGTTTCCGAAACCAACTGCAGATCACTGGCCCGCTCAATATTTTCTGGCGTACTTGCGCATCAGCCCTGGGACATCCATGATCAGCGCGATTTTCCCATCGCCGGTTATCGTTGCACCGGCCATGCCTTCCAATCCCTGCAACATGGCGCCGAGGGGCTTGATAACCACCTCTTCCTGGCCAATCAGTTCATCCACCACCAGCCCCACCTGGATGCTTCCAACATTGACCACAACGACATGTCGACTACTCTTTTCCTCTTCCGTCATGGCGCTGTTCTGCACCAACCATTGACTGAGATAGAAAAGCGGCAGCGCGCGTTCCCGTACCATGATCGTCAGTTGTCCATCCACCACATTGGTACGATTGAGATCCAGATTGAAGATCTCCACCACGCTGGCCAATGGCAGGGCAAATGGCTGCGTACCCAACACGACCATCAGCGTGGGCAGGATCGCCAGCGTAAGCGGCAGCTTGATGGTAATGGTGCTACCGCGGCCATTTTCTGAATCGATCTCAACCGAACCGTTCATCTGCGAGATGCGCGTTTTCACCACATCCATACCGACACCGCGGCCAGAGACATCGGATATCTCGGTCTTGGTTGAAAAACCGGGCTGAAATATCAGGTTGAAACACTCTCTGTCATCGAGACGGGCTGCCGCCTCTTGATCCATCATGCCCTTCTCGACAGCTTTCTGCCGCAGCACATTGGGATCCATACCTTTGCCGTCATCGCTGATTGACAACAGGATGTGGTCACCTTCCTGGGCAGCGGTGAGCAACACGGTACCGCGCCGTGGCTTGCCGACGCTTTCACGCTCGTCCGGCATTTCAATACCGTGGTCAACCGAGTTTCTGACAAGATGCACCAGCGGATCGGCAAGCGCCTCCACCAGGTTCTTGTCCAAATCAGTATCCTCACCCTCCATCTCCAGGTCGATCTCCTTCTTCATAGTACGGGCGAGGTCACGCACAACCCGGGGAAATCGGCCAAAGATCTTTTTGATCGGCTGCATGCGGGTCTTCATCACCGCCAGCTGCAGATCCGATGTCACCACATCGAGGTTACCCACCGCGTTGCTGACATCTTCATCATTCATGGTCGCCTTGAGTGTCGCCAGGCGATTTCTCACCAGCACCAACTCTCCCACCATGTTCATGATGTCGTCGAGGCGCTGCGTATCGACACGGACTGTCGTCTCTGCCGACTGCGGCTTGGCCGCTCCCTTGGGTGCAGGGGGGGATTTGGATTTTGTCTTTTGCGGTGCCTGCACAGCTGATGCCTTTTCCGGCTTGGGTTTTGGCTTGGCAACAGCGGCCGGTTGAGCCACCTCTGATTTCACCGTTTTTGTCGCGCCGGAAAATTTCCCTTTACCATGCAAGTCATCCAACAGCGTCTCAAATTCGTCTTCGGAAATCTCATCAGAACCGACAGGGGATGTTTTTTCCGTCTCTTCTCCCGATTGGCTGGAAAATTTTCCCTTACCGTGCAGATCATCCAGTAAAGACTCAAACTCGTCTTCGGTAATTTCATCACCGCCTGCCGTTGCTTCGACAGTATCGGGGGTCTGAATTGCATCGAGCAACTCTTCAAACTCATCGTCGCTCAAGTCACCTTTATTTGATTGAGACTCAGGATTTGGTTCTGATCGTGGCGCAGGAGGTGCCTCGGCTACGGGTTCTTCTTTCTCTTCCCCCTCGGGAACGGTAAAGAATTTCAGCTGCTTGATCAGTTCGGGGTCGGCATTATCCGGCATCTCTCCGCCCCTGATCTCATCAAACATCTCATTAACCACATCCACAACCTGTAACACGACATCCATCAGGTCCGGTGTAATCTTGCGTTGTCCCTGCCGCAATATATTGAATACGTCTTCTGATTTATGGCAAATCTCTACCAATGAGTCGATAGCCAGAAACCCTGCACCACCCTTGATGGTGTGGAATCCACGAAAGACAGCATTCAGCAGATCGTAATCATCAGTCTGCTGTTCGAGATCCACGAGTTGCTCTCCCAGCAGTTCGAGAATCTCTCCCGCTTCCACCAGAAAATCCTGCAGTATCTCGTCATTGAGATCTATGCTCATCTTTCTACCCCTGTCTCTATCCTTTGGTATAGATCTGATTCATTCATTACTTTCATGTTTTCGGCAGAGAACGCAAAAACTAAAATCCCAAACTCGACAAGAGATCATCCACATCATCCTGATTGGTCACTACATCGCCCTGTTCTACCCCAGGCACTACCGGCCCTTCCAATACCGCCGGGTCGTCAACTTTTTCACCAACTTCCAACTTACCGCCAGTGATCCGAACCAACTTGACCAGCTTTTCTTCAACATCGTGAACCAGATCGATCACTTTACGGATGATCTGGCCGGTAAGATCCTGAAAATCCTGTGCCATCAATACGTTCGAGAGGTTTTCGTGCAGACTGTTGGAGTGGCGTTGCGTCTGCTGCAGAAATGCAGCCAATTCATCACTGAGGCCCCGGAAGTCATCCTTGCTCAATAGACGGGAACGAAATTTATCCCACTCCGCCAACAACTCACCCGCCTGTTTATCCAGCGCTTCAACCATCGGCAAACTCTCTTCAACAGCTGTCAGCGTACGATCCGCAGACTGCTCTGTCATGGAGATGACGTAGTTCAGCCGCTCCTTGGCATCGGGTATATCCACCTGGGTCATCTCAGAGACCCGCGAGTCGAGTAGAAAACCGTTGATCGCTTCATGCAACTCCCGGGTCAACCTGCCGACCTCCGTAAAGAGCTCGTTCTCTTTTATCTCGGCCAGTTCTCCGATGACACGGTCGGCATCCTTATTTTCACCGGCCTCCAGATGTGCCACGAGAGTACGCGCCATTTCGAGGCGAGTCTGGTCAGTCTCTGTCTGTTCCTGCATTCGGGTTCTCCTGCCCCTGTAACCTGTCAGCCTTCGACACGTTCAAAGATCTTGCTTATCTTCTCTTCGAGCGTGCCTGCGGTGAATGGTTTGACCACGTAGCCGTTGACGCCGGCCTGGGCCGCTTCAATGATCTGCTCGGGTTTGGATTCAGCAGTCACCATCAGCACCGGTAATCCCGCCAGTTTTGCATCGGCACGCACCGCCCTTAGCAGGTCGATACCCGTCATACCCGGCATATTCCAATCACTGACCAGAAAGTCGAAATTTCCGCTCTGCAACATGGGTAATGCAGTGGTTCCATCGTCCGCCTCCTGAGTATTGGTAAAACCCAGATCACGAAGCAGATTTTTGATGATGCGCCTCATGGTGGAAAAATCATCCACCAAGTGAGTCTTCGACCTCGTGAAAGATTTTGGGACATCCCAGTCCCCAAAATCGACTCGGCCTTCGACAGCCTGTTTGTGCCCCGGCCGTCCCGGTCACTGGCACTACGCGACAACCTCGCA
>JAESPE010000041.1 GCA_016756835.1 gamma proteobacterium endosymbiont of Lamellibrachia anaximandri
TGACTGGACGCCGCGCTCGGATGCCTACTTTGCTTCCCCTCTGGCGCAAGGCACGCCGGGTAAGCAGTGCGGCCTCGCGGCTACCGGGGACTACCAGCCTTCGCTTCGCTCTCCATGGCTGGCAGCGGCGGAGAAAGCCCTATGAGTGGCGATCAGCAAAACGAAACCGATAACAAAAACAAGGCTGTGAGCGATTCCGGCAAGCCGGAGCAACCCCAGGCGCGCATGGTGACAGTTTCCATCATGGGCAAGCCCGCCCTGGTTCCCGATGATGCCACGATCATGCGGGCCATCGAGCACAGTGGCCAGCAGATCATCCGCGGAGCAGGCTGCCGCGAAGGCTTCTGCGGCGCCTGCGGCACTATCTACCGACTACCCGGAGACTACCGAATTCATACAGGTCTCGCCTGTACCACCCTGGTCCAGGAGGGGATGGCACTCTCTCAGATACCCTCAGTACCCTTGGAGAAAGCGGTCTATGACCTGGAAACGCTCACTCCTGACGTTGACACCATCAAAGAACTCTATCCTGTCGTCTTCCGTTGCGTAGCCTGCGGCACCTGCACCAAGGCCTGCCCACAGGGACTTCAGGTGATGGATTACATCCAGTCCGCCATGCGCGGTGACATTGCTGAACTCATGGAACTCTCCTATGAGTGTGTAGGCTGTGGTCTGTGCGCCCTGCGCTGCCCTTCCGAGATCATCCAGCATAAGGTCGCCATTCTCGGCAAGCGCCTCTACGGACGCTATCTGCGCAAGGAAAGCAAAGAACTTGATAGCCGCATCCAGCAAGTGAAGGATCGCGAGTACGACGGTGAGTATGCCGAGTTAATGTCCCTAGAGAGGGAAGCTCTCAGCGAACGCTATTACGCAAGAGACACAGAGTAGCACCGCCTCCTGGCAGGATTTGGAAGGTAAAACAAACACCACTTTCGGGGCGCTTGAAGAATTGGTTTTACATCGACGACAAGCGTGCTTTCGGGGGAAATGAATGTATCCGGATTATTTAAAAGATTCGCTTGAAAAAGTGAATCAGACTCGATCCAAAAGGCTGGAGCTGGCGAAGAGCGATAAGCCGGTCTATCCGCCGATGAATGCAGCGGAACGGGAAGACGTGCTTTCGAAGTTCCATCCCGATTCTGCGTCTTCCGCGCGCAGCCGCATCCGGATTGGCCCCAACAAAGGTGAGAAACTCACAACCGAGATCACCGATCTGCTCGAAGCACATTCGATGGTAGATCCGAAACGGATGGAGGCGAGTCTCGCCAACCCCGATTACGAAACCGACATGCTGATTATCGGCGGTGGCGGCGCTGGCTGTTGGGCCGCAATCACAGCGATAAAGAACGGCATCAAACCGATGATTGCCACCAAGCTGCGCTTGGGTGACGCCAACTCCATGATGTCCGAGGGTGGTATGCAGGCAGCGGTTGCGCCACCGGATTCGCCTACACGGCACTATCTGGATGCCATCGGTGGCGGTCATTTCGACAACAAGCCCGAGTTGGTTCGCGCACTGACCGAGGACGGCCCTGAAGTTGTCCGGGAGCTGGAAAATCTGGGCGTCATGTGGGACAAGATGGAGGATGGTTCTCTCCAGGTCTTGCACGGCGGCGGCACCTCGCGCAAGCGCATGGTCTCCTGCCGAGATTACATCGGCGCCGTCATTATGCGTACCCTGATGGACGAAGTGGAGAACCACCCGGATGAGATCAGCGTCCGTGAATTCGAACCGGCCATTGAGTTGCTTCTGGATGATAAAGGGCAATGTGCCGGCGCCATACTCTATAATTTGGACACCGAGCAGTTCATGGTGGTCAAGGCCAAGTCGACGGTGATCACCACTGGCGGTTTCGGTCGGTTACATATCCGCGGTTTTGCCACCACCAATCACTATGGAGCCACTGGCGATGGACTGGTGATGGCCTACCGCGCCGGCGCCAATCTCAAGTTCATGGATTCGGTCCAGTACCATCCCACTGGTGCCATATATCCTGAGCAGATCGCAGGCTTCCTGATCACAGAGAAGATCCGTGGCGCAGGTGGTCAGCCGTTGAACAAGGATGGCGAACTCTTCGTCTTCCCCCGCGAACCCCGTGATGTGGAGAGCGCCGCCATCATCCGCGAGTGCAGCAGTGAGCGGAACATGGGTGTCGACACCGCCTCCGGCCGTAGTGGCGTGTGGCTGGACTCGCCGCTTATCGACATGATCCACGGCGAAGGCTACACCAGGCATCAGTTCCCCGGCATGTGCAGGGCGTTCGACAACTACGACATCGATATCGTCAAGCAGCCAATGCTGATCTATCCCTCACTCCACTATCAGAACGGCGGCATCGAGATCAACGAGCGCTGCGAAACCAATATTCCGGGCCTGTTCATCGCCGGCGAGGCTTCGGGCGGCGTCCACGGCCGCAACCGCCTGATGGGTAATTCGGTGCTCGACTATAATGTCTTCGGTCGCCGCGTCGGCAAGCAAGCCAGCGAGTATGCCAAGTCGGTGGAACTCGGCAAGCTCAGCCTGAACCATGTGACCGCCTATGCCGGAGAGATGATGGAACAGGGCATCGACAGCGATCTGATCTCGCCGGTGATCCTGCCCTCCTATACTCCAGAGGACGTCAGGCTGCACCAGTTGGCCCGCCTCGGCAATATCCCGGCGCGTCACTCCATACTGCGCAGCCGGATCGGTTGTAGTTGTGGCAATGGGAAGGAAGGCAAGTGAGCGGTTTCCACGTTCTCCCATGGTTACTTCCTGACGCAGGAGCTATCTCATGACCGTGTTTGTCTCAAGAGACAAGATCAACAGTGGGTTTACCTCCAAGGTTCAGAGGCTCGCAGATCAGAACCTGATGTCCTGCTACCAGTGCGGCAAGTGTTCCGCCGGCTGCCCCATGGCCGCCTATATGGATATCCCGCCGAATCAGATGATCCGGCTGGCGCAACTGGGGATGGAAGATGAGTTGCTCGATTCCGAGGCGATCTGGCTCTGCGTCTCCTGTATGACCTGCAATACGCGCTGTCCGAAAGGGGTTCGGATCGCCGAGTTGATCGAGTCCATGCGCCAAATAAAGCTGCGCGCACGGCAGGATCACCTGCAAGTGGAGAAGATTTCCGAGGCGGATCTGCGCGCCATCCCGCCCATTGCCCTCATCGGCAGCATGAGAAAGTTCACATCATGAAGCTCAGCTATTTTCCCGGTTGCACGCTCAAGAACCATGCCCGGAATTTCGAGGATTCCACCCTGTACGCGATGGATAAACTCGGGGTGGAGGCGGTGGAGTTGGATCGCTGGAACTGCTGCGGCACCGTCTTCTCCCTCTCGGCGGACGATCTGATGCGCCAGGTGGCGCCAATTCGCAACCTGCTTCGCACCAGGGAACGGGGGGACTCGCAACTCATGACCGGGTGCTCCATGTGCTTCAATACCCTCAAACGGGCCAATAATCGAGCCCGCGCCAATGAGGAAGACCTGGCCAGCATGAACACCTTCATGTATGACGAGCCGGTCGATTACGCAGGGGATGTCGATGTCCTGCATGTCCTGGAAGTGGTGCGTGATCAGATCGGATTCGATGCCATCCGCGAGCGGGTGGTCAAACCCCTCGAAGGGCTGCGCGTGGCCTGTTACTACGGCTGTATGCTGGTGCGACCCAACGAGGCGGCAATCGACGATGCCGAGAACCCCAGGGTGCTTGAGGATCTGATTACGGTCCTGGGTGGCGAGCCGGTGGATTTCAGCCATAAAACCGAGTGTTGCGGCGCCCACCAGACCGTCGATAAACCCGAAATCATCGCCGACAAGACCTACGAAATCCTGGGCTCAGCGAAGGCGCAGGGTGCGGATACGGTGGCGGTAAGCTGCCCCCTGTGCGCCTTCAACCTGGACCATCGTCAGGAGGCAACCCTGAAAATCCATTCTGATTTCCATACCATGCCGGTGGTCTATTTCTCGCAACTGATGGCCATCGCCCTCGGCGGATCCGAGTCGGTACTGAGGCTGGATCTCCATCACACGCCCCCCGGTCCCCTGCTGACCGGGAAAGGTCTGCTCTGAGGGAAACAGGATGGCATTCGGCAAAATCAAACAAATCACCGGTGTTGTCACCATCAACAAGGCTTGGTGCAAGGGTTGCGGCTTCTGCGTCAATTATTGTCCGACCGATGCCCTTGCCATGTCACCCGAATACAACGCCAAGGGATATCATCCCCCGTACATCAAATCGCCGGACGATTGCAGAGATTGCGATTTCTGCCAGACGATCTGTCCGGAATTCGCCATTTACGTCACCCGCAAGGCGGAGACAGAGGAGAATGAGAATGCGTAAGACTGCCGCCGATCCGAAAGGTGTACTCGAGGGCTCTCACTTCCTCGACGGCGATCACGCAATTGCCGAGGGGGCATTGGCGGCCGGATGCCGCTTCTTTGCCGGTTATCCAATCACGCCGTCGACCGAGACCGCTGAACGATTTGCCGAGCGCTGTCCGGGTGTCGGTGGCATGTTCATTCAGATGGAGGATGAGATTGCGTCCATCGCCGCCCTTGTAGGTGGCGCTTGGGGTGGGCAGAAGGTGATGACGGTGACCTCGGGCCCTGGCCTCTCTTTGATGATGGAAAATCTTGGTCTGGCCGTCATGACAGAAACCCCCATGGTGATCGCCGATGTTCAGCGTGCCGGTCCATCCACCGGCTTGCCGACTCTCCCCGCCCAGCAGGATATGATGCAGATACGTTGGGGATCTCACGGTGACTACCGGATTATCGCGCTCTGTCCGGATTCACCGCAGGAGTGTTTCGATCTGACGGTGGAGGCATTCAACCTGTCGGAAACCTATCGGGTTCCAGTCTTCATCATGACCGACGAGACAGTTGGTCACATGCACGAAAAGGTTGTTATTCCGCCCGCCGAAGATATAGAGGTTGTGGAGCGCAACTATTACGAGGGTCCCAAAGCGGATTACCGGCCCTACAAGTTCACCGGCAAGGATGTTGCGCCCATGGTCAAAGCAGGTGACGGATACCGGTTCCACCTTACCGGCCTCACCCATGACGAGCGCGGCTATCCACACCTTACCGTGGAGCAGAACGAAAAAGTTGTTACCCACCTGATCGAGAAAATTGACTCCAACGCAGATAAGATTATTCAGCTCGATGAGAGTGAGATGGATGGTGCGGAGGTCGTTGTCGTCTCCTACGGCATCACCTCACGGATCGTCTCCCGGGCGGTGCAGTTGGCGCGTGAAGAAGGCATCAAGACAGGGTCGATGCGGCTCATCACCATCTGGCCCTTCGCGGAGAAGAGAATCGAGGAGCTGGCCGGCAAGGTGAAGGCAATCGTGGTTCCGGAAATCAATTACGGTCAGATGGTGAGGGAGGTCGAACGCAGTGCAGCCGGCCGATGCAAAGTCGTCAGCGTCCCCCATTGCGGTGGCGCGGTGCATGATCCCGAAGTCATCCTTGACGCTATCAAGGAGGCCAGCAAATGAGCATTGAAGTCAATATCGATAAATTCCGTGCAGATAGCCCAATGACGGATTTCCTCCGCATGGAGCGGATGCCGCACATCTGGTGCCCGGGTTGCGGGATCGGCACCGTGGTCAACTCCTTCGCCGAGGCCGTCAAGAAGAGCGGCATGGACATGGACAAGCTGGCGGTGATCTCCGGCATCGGCTGTACTGGTCGGGTTGCCGGCTACGTGAACTTCGATTCCATCCACACCACCCATGGGCGCGCCATCCCCGTCGCCACCGGCCTCAAGCTGGCCAACCCTGATATGAAGGTGGTGGTGGTTAGCGGCGACGGCGACCTTACGGGTATCGGCGGTAACCACTTCATCCACGCCGCCCGCCGCAACATGGACATCATGGTCATCTGTGTTAACAACTTTACCTACGGCATGACCGGTGGGCAGTTGACGCCGACTACGCCGCAGACGGCCAACGCCTCCACCACGCCCTACGGTAACTATGAATACCCTTTCAGTCTGCCGTTTCTGGCAGACGCCTGTGGGGCAACCTATGTCGCGCGCTGGACTTCTCTGCATGCGCGCAATATCACGAAATCGATCCGCGAGGCGCTGAACCACAAGGGCTTCTCTTTCATCGAGGTGATTGCCCCCTGCACCACGCTCTATCAGCGCCGTAATCGCTTGGGTGATGGTCTTGATGCCCTCGAGTACTACAAAGAGGAAGCTGGGGTTGAGAAAGATGTCGATACCCGCGAAGTGGGTATCGACTTCCAGGGCGATATCGCCATGGGCAGATTCGTCAAGCAGGATAAACCGACCTACGAAGAGGCGGTCAATGAGCGTTATGCCAATGTCCTGGGCGACGACTACCAACTCTACGGTATGAGCAAGCCTGAGCGTGAGGAGAAGGCCAAGCGCGAGGCGGAGGATAGAGCCAAGATGCAGGCCCTGATGGATGATGAAGAGGCCCAGATGATGGCCGAGGATATGGGCGTGGACGAGGAGGGTTTGTAGATGCATGAGGTTAGATTCTCCGGCTTCGGTGGCCAGGGCATCGTCCGTTGCGCCCTAATTACCGGCAAGGCGCTGTCGATGTATGACGACAAGTTTGCGACCATGACCCAGAGCTTCGGCCCTGAGGCCAGGGGCGGTGCCTGCAGTTCCCAGTTGGTGGTCTCCGAAAGTCGTGTTCTCTATCCTTATGTCACCCTGCCTGGGGTGCTGATCGCTCTGTCGCAGGATTCCTACAATACCTATGAGCCGAAGTTGCGGGATGGCGGCGTCCTTATATATGAAGCGGATTTGGTCACGCCCAAGGAAGATGATGGGCGGGTGCAGATATATCCTGCGCCGGTTACCCGCTTTGCGGAGGAGTTGGGCAACCGTCTGTTCGCCAATCTGGTGACCTTGGGTTGCTTCTCCGCGATTACCAAGATCGTGACCCCGGAGGCGATGAAGAAGGCCCTGCCGGGTCTGGTTCCTGACCGTTTTCTTGAGGTCAACAGGAAGGCATTCGACAAGGGTTATGCATACGGCCTCGAATCGCTGGAGAAGAAACCGCTCGTTACTGGGGACGCGCAATGACAAAACGCACCGGTGTCTTTGTTTGCCACTGCGGTAAAAATATTGCCGCCACTGTCGACGTCAAGAAGGTCGCGCAGGATCTGGCCAAGGATGACGGTGTCGTATTTTCCGAAGACTATGTCTACATGTGCTCGGACCCGGGCCAGACTGCAGTCATCGATGCCATCAAGGACAATGACCTCAATGGCATGGTCATCTCATGCTGTTCGCCGACCCTGCACGAAAAGACCTTCCGCGATGCCTCGGAGCTGGGTGACCTCAACGCATTCCAGTGCGAGATCGCCAATATCCGCGAGCAGTGCGCCTGGGTCCATAATGACATGGATGTGGCCACTGAAAAGGCCCTCAAGATCACCCGTGCATCAGTACGCCGTGTCCAACACAATCAGGCGCTTGAGCCTATCGGTGTTCCGGTTACCCGCCGGGCCCTGGTAGTCGGCGCTGGCATCGCCGGCATTCAGGCCGCGCTGGACCTGACCGATGCTGGTCTCGACGTGATCCTGGTGGAAAAACAAGCGACTATCGGTGGCAACATGCTCAAGCTGTCGGAGACCTTCCCGACGCTCGACTGCTCCCAGTGCATTCTGTCACCGAAGATGGTCTCGGTGTCGAAGAATTCCAAGATCAAGTTGATGACCGAGAGCGAGGTCGAGAGCATCTCCGGCTTCGTCGGTAACTTCAAGGTCAAGATCAAGAAAAAGGCTGAGTTCGTCGATCCCGAACTGTGCAAGCTCTGTGACGACTGTACTCCGGTCTGCCCGGTCGCGGTGCCCAATCAATACGATGTGGGTCTGACCAATCGCCGCGCTATCCATATCCCCTTCGCCCAGGCGATCCCGGCCTCCTTTACCCTGGATGAAGAGGCGTGTCTTGGTCTTGATCCCGTGGTATGCGGCAAGTGCGAGGAGGTCTGCGATGTCGGGGCTATTGATTATGACAAGAAGCCGACTGTCACCGAGGAGGATATAGGGGCGATCGTTGTTTCCACCGGATTCGACCTTTACGGCATGGAACATATGGGTGAATTTGGTGGCGGGCGCTACCCGGATGTGCTCGACGGTCTCCAGTTCGAACGTCTCTGTTCGGCCTCTGGAGCCACCGAGGGCCATATTATGCGGCCATCGGATCACAAGGTGCCCAAGGAGATTGTCTTTATTCAGTGTTCCGGCTCCCGTGATCCGGAGAACCACTGCGCCTACTGTTCAAAGATCTGCTGCATGTACACGGCCAAGCATGCAACCCTCTACAAACACCATGTCCCCGACGGACAGGCCTATATTTTCTATATCGATATTCGCTCCGGCGGCAAGGGTTACGAGGAGTTCGTACAGCGCTCGATGGAGAATGACGGCGTAATCTACCTGCGTGGCAGGGTCTCCAAGGTCTACGAGAAGGACGGCAAACTCAAGGTGATGGGCGTCGATACCCTGGCGGGGCGCAATGTCGAGATCAATGCCGACATGGTGGTTCTGGCCCAGGCGATGGAGCCTTCCAAAGGAACTGCCGAGATCGCCAAGATCCTGAAGATAGGTCGTGACAAGGATGGTTTTCTGGCCGAGGCGCATCCGAAGTTGAAACCAGTGGAGAGCGTGACCGCAGGCATCTTTCTCGCCGGCGCAGCCCAGGGTCCGAAGGATATCCCTGAGACGGTCAGCCAGGCGAGTGCGGCCGCCAGCAAGGTCATCGCCTTGCTCTCCAAGGAACAACTGGCGCATAGCCCGACGGTGGCAAAGGTCAGAGACCCATACTGCACCGGCTGTGAGATGTGCGTTGACGCCTGCCCTTATGATGCCATTGCCCTCGTGGACGGCAAGGCCAGCGTCAATGAGGTTCTGTGCGAAGGCTGTGGCTCCTGCGCGGGCGTATGCGTACGCGCCGCCATCGACGTCAAGAACGTCACCCAGCTTCAGGTTCACGAAATGATCAGCGCCATCATGGCGTAATTGGAGGAAGATTCAGGTGTCGAACCCGTCGAAAACGACTGAAGTACAGAGCTTTGAGCCGCGCATCGTGGCTTTCCTGTGCAAATGGTGTTCGTCCGCCGGTAGCGATCTGGCCGGTGTGTCGCGTATTCAATACTCGGCAAACGCCACGCCTATCACCATTCCCTGTTCGGGATCTGTGTCGCCGATGTATATACTCTCTGCCTTCAACAAAGGGGCGGACGGCGTACTGATTTCGGGCTGTCATCCAGGTGACTGTCACTACATGGAAGGGAACTACCTGGCACGTCGCAAGCTTTACCTGGTGAAGGAATTGCTCCAGTTTATCGGCCTTGAGTCAGAGCGCTTCCGCATGTCCTGGGTCTCGGCCGCTGAGGGGGCAAAATTTGCGGAAGTGGTCGACGAATTTGTTGAAGATCTTCGCGTATTGGGCCCCCAGAATCGATTAAAGGCGAAGCCCTGATGGTCAATGTAGAAGAGATTCGAGACTATGCCGCCAGTCTGCTGGAGAAGGAAGAGGTCAAGGCTGTTCTGGGATTTCGACGAGGCTCAGCAAGCGCCTTTGCCGAACCCTGTACCATAACCGAAGTCGGAGAGGCTGCTTCCCTTGTCTGGGATCCTACCTGCCTGAATAATCTCGCCCTCTATCTGGTCAAAGATCGCAAGCAGCAGGCGGTTGCAAAGACTCCCGACAACCGTCCTGTCGGCATCGTCGCCAAGGGTTGTGACAGCCGCGCTGTCGGTGTTTTGCTTCAGGAGAACTTTTTCAAGCGCGAGGATGTGGTGGTCATTGGCGTCTCCTGCGAAGGTACAGGCGTCGTCGACTCGAATAAACTCTCCGACAAACTGAAAGGCAAGACGGCCAGCCGGATAACATTTAGCGGCGCCGACGATATCAATGTCAGTGTGTATGGCGATGAAACTGAAACCGTCATACCCGCACAAGAGATTTTGGCCGACCGCTGCCTTGAATGCCGTGCGGCAACACCAACGCTGCATGATGTCGTTTTCGGCGATACGGTCGAAGCGCGTGATTTTAACGAACCTTTTCATGCCGCCAAAGAGGCGGAGAGCGCCTCCGAGGATGAGCGTTGGGCGACTTGGGAGCACCACTTCGATCGTTGTTTGCGTTGTTTCGCCTGTCGCGCAGTTTGCCCCATGTGCTACTGCCATGAGTGCGTAGTCGACAGCACCACATTTGTGGTCACGCTGGGAACCAGCGCCGAGGAGAAGGCCAACCGCATCCGCTGGTGCGAACGTTCGGCGAATACCTCCGAGAGCGCTGTCTATCACTTGACGCGGGCCATTCACCTGGCCGGCCGTTGTATCGATTGTGGCGAATGCGAGCGGGTCTGCCCGGTCAATATCCCGCTACGCCTGCTAAATACCAAACTTGAAAAAGAGGCGTTCGAGATGTTCGAGTACCAGGCGGGACACGATATCGAACAGGCCTCACTGCTGTCGTCCTTCCGGGACGAAGATCCCAATAGTTTTATCAGGTAGCTCCCATGGAAAAGATCCTTAACCAGGAAAAACTCAGGGAGTGGGTCGATATGCTCGACGACTGCGAGGTATACGCTCCCGCCTTTGCCGACTCGGTCTGGAATTACGCCAGAATCGAGGCCGGCACCGATATCGACCTCTCTCATACCAACACCATCGGCTCCGTCAAGGAGTTCGTCTTCCCTCAGCGTGAGGTCTTCTTCCGTTTCGAAAAGAAGGACGGCGTTCCGGTGCTGACATCGACCCTGCCCGATCCAAAACCCACGGTAGTGTTCGGTGTACGACCCTGCGATGGCAGGGGCATGCCCCGCAATGACACGGTGTTCAATAAAGAGTTCGAAGACCCCTATTACTGGGCGAGACGGAACAAGCTGACCCTGGTCGGTCTGGCCTGCAACCAGCCTCACTCCCCCAACTGCTTCTGTCAATCGGTTGGCGGTTCGCCACACTCCGAGGACGGTCTCGACATCCTGATGACCGACTTGGGCGACCGGTTCCATGTCAAGGGAATCACGGTGAAGGGAGTGGAGGCCATGGAACGGGGCCGCGACGCCTTCGATGCGGTTCGCGACGGTGACCAGACCGAGGTCGAGAAGGTTCACGATACCTCACGCAGTTTTCCCCAGCGTCCCCTTGATAATCTGGACGCCATTCCCAAGGCAATCCGCGAGAGCTTCGACTCTCCGCTGTGGGCCGATATGGCACAGCATTGCATCGGTTGCGGCATCTGCACCTTCCTCTGTCCGACCTGCCACTGCTTCGACATCAACGACGAAGTGATTAGCCCGACTACCGGCGAGGGCGAGCGGGTGAGAACCTGGGACAACTGTCAGTTCCCGGACTTCACCATGCACACATCGGGACATAATCCCAGGGCAGACCTTGGTTCCCGTCTGCGGCAGCGGGTCAGCCACAAATTTCTCTACTTCGTCGAAAACCACAATACTCAGCAGTGCACGGGTTGTGGCCGCTGTATTACGGAGTGTCCGGTGGGGATCGACATTGTCGCGGTGCTGGAAAGGGTAAGCCAATGAGCGATAATCTCTATCTTCCAAAGATTGGACGCATCGTCGGTATCAATGAGGAGACCCAGGGCGCCAGGGCAATCAAGACCTTCAAGGTCGAATTCCCGAACGACGACGGTTTCGAGCACGACTGCGGTCAGTGCGCCATGCTGTCGATGTTCGGCAAAGGCGAATCGATGATCTCGATCGCCTCCTCGCCGCTGGTCAAAGAGTACAAACAGTTCAGCATCATGAAGATGGGGCGGGTCACCTCGGCCTTTCACGCTGCCAAAATCGGCGACTTCATCGGTATCCGCGGCCCCTACGGCAACCAGTTTCCCCTGCATGACTGGAAGGGCCGGGATCTGGTCTTCATCGGCGGCGGCGTCGGCCTGGCCCCGATCTGGCCGGTGATCCAGACAGCAATAGCACGACGTGAGGATTTCGGTAAGATCACCGTTTTCTACGGTGCCCGCACCTCCAACGATATCATGTACGAGGACGATTTTGAGAAGCTCAAGGCGTCTGCCGAAGTGCAACTCTCAGTCGATGCCCCCGAGGAAGGCTGGCCGGGTTATACGGGTTTTGTTCCGGCTAACCTGATGGACAAGGCGCCGTCACCCGATAACGCTATTGCTATTACCTGTGGCCCGCCGATCATGATAAAGTTCGTCATCCAGAATCTGCAGGCTTTGGGCTTTGCGGACGAACAGATCTACACCACCATCGAAAACAAGATGAAGTGTGGCGTTGGCAAATGCGGTCGTTGCAACGTGGGTAAGGACTATGTCTGTGTAAAGGGCCCGGTCTATTCCTGGGCTGAGCTGAAGAGCCTGCCGCAAGAATACTAATTATCGCGTAGCTTTTCACCGCTGAGAAATCGTGGATTTATCCGCGATTTTCTGTGTCGAGGTCGGCTAAATGATTATGAAACAATATACTTTAGAGCGTTAAGGGGACAGATGTAATGAACATCACTGGGATGCGTCACGGCGCAAAACTCCTGGATATTGTCGGTTTTCCTCGGTCCGAGGTGCTGGGTCCGGAGGCGAGCGATCAAGAGATTAAAGGCCTTATCGAGCGATGCGGTGAAGTCTTCGTCAAGCCGATCTTCAAAGGCGGTGTCGGTAAGAAAGGTAAGTCCGGTCTGTTGGGCAGGGCAAAGGACCTGAGCAGCGCCATGAAGGAGAAGGAGCGACTCTATTTTGCCGAGCACTTCCATAACAATACCCTGAGCAAGGCCGAAGGTGTTACTTTCGAGGGCGCGGTGCCGGCTGCTTGTGAGGTCTACTTCTCCATTACCGACAATACCGAATTCCGAGCGCCGACCATCACCATTACCCATCATGGCGGCGTCGATATTGAAGAGTTGCCCCCGGAAAAGATCACCAGCATCCCATTCGATCCGCTTACCGGATTGAAAGGTTTTGTCATCTCCAACGCCCTGAAACGCCTTGGCGCTCCCAGTGAACTGATCAGCCCCCTGGTGCAGAACCTGCCCAAGCTCTGGGATCTCTACCACAACTACGGCATGACCACACTGGAGTTGAACCCGATACGCATGATGCCCAACAAGAAGGGGCGTCTGGTTCCAGTGGCCTGTGACTTCAAGTGTGGCTTCGACGATGATGATCCAAACGTCGCCCGCCTGGGTCTGCCGGATGACCTGGATACCTCCAGCTATTCCGATTTCGAGCAGGAGGTGAACTCCCTGCGCACCTATCAGGGTCAGTCCGACGTATTCGTGATCAATGAAGCGGGTACGATCTCCGCCATGACCTTCGGCGGCGGCGCTAACGCCCTGGTGACTGAGTTGCTGGGTGACGCGGCCACCATCTCATCTGACTTTGGTGGCAATCCCCCCTACGCCAAGATGCATGACATCAGCCGTATCGTATACAAATACTGGCTGGAGCAGACCAACGTACTCTTCATTATTGGCGGCAAGGCCAATAACACCGATATTTACGAGACCTTCCGCGCCATGGCAGATGCCCTGAGGGATCACTTCAACACCTATGGACCGCAGCCGCTCTACGTGGTGGTGGGACGTGGTGGTCCCAACCTGATCCGTGGCATGGGCTATATGCAGGATACCCTGGACTCCCTGGGCATCCCCTATCAGATGTTCGGTTTCGATTCCGCCATGAGCGAGGTGGTCAACTATGCACAGGCTGCCGATGACTGGATGAAAAATGGTGGTCGTGAAATCGTGGCCAAGAAGATGGGCATCGCCGGATAACGGCTTTTCACCGCCCTGATTTATATCTGTAACCAAGAATTTCCTAGCGTGGTCGTCTGATGAGCAGGCCACGCAAGATCGAGGGAGCCAAATTATGCATCCGCAAGGTGTAGCTGCTTTTCCCCACTACTATGTGGGAATCAACTCTCTGACAGAACTGGCCACTAAAGATGACCGGGTCTGCGTCCTCAATATCACTGGCGGCGAGAGCCGCACCGTAACCCCGGTGAGCCACGTCTATTCAGGTGGCAATATCGTCTGTGGCACCGCGCCCGGACGTTCCGGCTCCAAGATGAAGACCTCTACCGGTGATATTCCGGTCTATGACAATGTGGCCGAGGCAGTGGATGACGGCCAGGAATTCAACGTGGTAGTGGTCTACCTGCCGCCTTCCGGTGTGCGCGACGGCGTACTCGAAGCGGTGCGGGTCAACCCCAATCTGACGAAGATCGTCATACTCACCGAGAAGGTGCCGGTACGTGACGCCCGCATCATCCGCGCCATCGGTCAGATGCACGGCATCGATATCTTCGGCGGCAACTGCCTGGGTCTGGCTGACGCCCACAATCATGTTCGTATCGGCGGCGCCTTGGGTGGCAGCGCACCGGAGGAGTCCCTGCTCCCCGGATCTGTGGCCATCTACTCCAACTCCGGCAACTTCACCACCACCATTGCGGTCTACCTGGCGACCGGTGGTTGGGGCACTACGGTCTCCTTCTCATCCGGTAAGGATGTCTATATCCACTACGCCGCACAGGAGTGGACCCACGCATTCCACAACGATGATCGTTCCAAGTCTGCGGTGATGTATATCGAGCCGGGTGGCTACTACGAGCATGATCTCGAATTCGACAAGCCGGTGGTTGCCTGTATCGTGGGCCGCTGGAAGGCGAAGCTGACCAAGGCATGCGGACATGCCGGCGCAATCGCCGGTACTGGTGATAACGCCAACGCCAAGGAAGAGTGGTTCATGGAGAAGTTTGGCGTGGACGCCATCTTCACCCCGGAAAATCCGGTCTGCTCCGAGAAGGGCGCCGTGGTGGTCAACATATCCCATATCCCGGATGCCATGACCGCCGTGATGGCGAAACGTGGCGCCAAACCCGATTTCGACTCGGTGGGCGATCTCTCCCTCAAGTGCTGGTTCAGCAACAATCAGGGTATTGACCTGCCGGACAATCTGAATCCGCCGGTCGTAGAGGCTATGGCCCCCTACGATGCGCAGATTAGTGGGTTGGGCGAGCAAGTAGGCACGGTCATGCCGCGCCAGACCATGAAGGATGCCTCAGGCGCCTCCATGATGGATCCAAAGACTCAGGTGACCAAGATCCACGGCACCAGCGTGCTGGACGCCTCCACTCACTCCTTCGAGGAGAATCTGGTACAGAGTCTGATTCGCGAGTACCCGGATGAGAATGGTGCGGCCCTGACCAACGTCGCCCTGAATACTTTCGTCAACCAGAGTGGCAAGGTCGGACTGGCCGCCGCTGATGCCTCTCGCGAGGCTGGCAACAGCCCCAATACCGCACTCTCTGCGGCAGTCGCCATGGTGGGGCCGAAGCTGGTAGAGCAGGCACGCACCGTCACCACGGCACTGGTCGAACTGTTCAAGAAGAGTGGTCTGGAGGATCCTGCAGACGTGGGATTCGATTTCAGCGCCCAACTGGAAGCCGCGGACGCCAGTCTGTTCCTCACCGACTACTCTGGTCGCTGCAACGTCGCCATGTTGGCGGCAATCGAGGCCCGCGGTGCCAAATCGGTGTTCATCGACTTCCTCAAGGCCCTGGAACAGAAGGGTGGAGGCAAACTGAGCTGCAGTGTGCTGGTGGCTGCCATCACCACCCATCTGGCCTGGCAGGCACTGATGCGCAAGCGTCTCTCGGTTACCACAGTCAGTAACCTGCCCTGGCACTTCCGGGTATTCAGCACCCTGATCGGCTCTGCCGCCAGTGCAGAGAATCAGGAGAGGCACACCTTCTGTGGCGTGGCCAACAAGGAGCTCATGAGCAGTTGGAGCTTCACCGAGACCGCCCATCTGGCCCTGCTCGGTAATCGCCCGAATGAAGAGGCGCTCTACGCCTTCTCCGTCCTGCTCGGTCTGATCATCACCAACGGCCCGGGTACCATCTCCGCCCAGGGCGCCAAGGGTGCGGTCAGCGCCGATGGCCCCGAGGTTCCGGAACGGATTCAGGTCAACAAGGGCTATATCGGCTTCCTGACCCACACCGGTTACGCCCACGGCGGCAACGGTTTCGAGGCCATTTCCTTCCTGTTGGATCGCTTCCGCGATTCCAGCCTGAGTGGTCCTGGCGATGCAGGCCACGGTATGGATCTGGCCGCCATGGCCACCGATTACGCCAAAGAGTACAAGGCGTACAAGACCAAGGCCAAGGCGGAAGGCAATCTATCCTACGCCAAGATTCCCTGCGTGAACCACCCGGTATTCAAGGGCGAAGCTGTCAACTACGATCCCCGCGAGGTGTTCGTCAACGAGCTGTTCACGAAGCGAGGCAGCTATAACATTTTCCATGAGTTCTACCATGAACTGGTCAACGCCCTGTTCAAGACCGGCGTCAGCCGCAATGTCTACTGCGTCAACGTGGATGCCGTGATCGCGGTGATCCTGCTGAAGATGCTGTGGAAGCCTTACGCGAATGGGGAGATCAGCGATTCGACCATGGAATCAGCCGCCTTCACCACTTTCCTGTTTGGTCGTATGATCGGTTCTGCTGCAGAGATTGATGACCATACCAATCGCGGGCGGAATATGGACACACGGACACCGGCATCCCGCTGCTCCTACGTATCGTAGCTGGGAATTTGACGAAACAGTTCAACCTGAATCCTGTAAGCAGTTGCAGGATTCAGGTGCATATTTACTGAGGAAAAAACATGACAGAACAGACATCAACGATTGTTTGGACAAAAACTGATGAAGCGCCTGCGCTGGCGACCTACTCTTTTTTGCCTATCGTCAAGGCATTCACAGCAGGGTCCGGCATCAACGTCGAAACAAGGGATATCTCTCTCGCAGGCAGGATCATCGCGAACTTCCCCGATAACCTGACCGACGACCAAAAACAATCCGATGATCTGGCCCTATTGGGCGATCTGGCAAAAAAACCGGAAGCCAATATCATCAAACTGCCTAATATCAGTGCTTCAATTCCACAACTGAAGGCCGCGCTCAAGGAACTTCAGGAGTTGGGCTATGACCTCCCTGACTATCCTGAGAACCCGAAAGACGATGCAGAGAAGGAGATCAAGACCCGATACGCCAAGGTCCTGGGCAGTGCCGTTAACCCTGTTTTGCGAGAAGGCAACTCCGACCGCAGAGCACCGGGGGCGGTAAAGAATTTTGCGAAGCAGAACCCGCACTCCATGGGTGCCTGGAGTTCGGACTCGAAATCCCATGTCGCCACCATGAGCAGCGGGGATTTCTGCGCCAACGAGAAATCCGTGACCATGGGCGAGGCAACCGATGCCAAAATCGAGTTTGTCGCTAAAGATGGAAGCACTACTGTTTTGAAGGAGAGCATTCCGCTGGAAGCGGGTGAAGTGGTTGACGCAACCTTCATGAGCAAAAACGCCCTGACCAAATTTCTTGGGGAGCAGGTGGAAGATGCCAAGCAGCAGGGCATACTCTTCTCGTTGCATATGAAAGCGACCATGATGAAGGTCTCAGACCCGATTATTTTTGGTCACTGCGTAAAGGTCTTCTATAAAGACATCATTGAGAAACACGCCGATGTCATTGCCGACCTCGGCGTTGATTTCAACAACGGACTGGGCGACCTTTACGCCAAGATCGAGAGCCTGCCGGCGGACAAAAAAGCAGAGATCGAAGCGGATATCCAGGCGCTCTATGCAGACCGTCCCGCACTTGCAATGGTGAACTCCGACAAGGGCATCACCAATCTGCATGTCCCCAGCGATGTGATCATCGACGCCTCCATGCCCGCCGCCATTCGTACCTCGGGCCGGATGTGGAACGCTGATGGCGAGTTGCAAGACACCAAGTTCATCATCCCCGACCACAGCTATGCACCGCTCTATCAGGCCACCATCGAGAACTGCATCGCCAATGGGGCGCTGGACCCGGCCACTATGGGCACGGTTCCCAATGTGGGGCTGATGGCGAAAAAGGCTGAAGAGTACGGTTCGCACCCCACTACCTTCGAGGCACCAGGCGATGGCACTATCCGCATCCTGGCTGCCGATGGAAGCACTATCCATGAGCATGATGTCGAAGAGGGTGATATCTGGCGCATGGTGGCGGTAAAAGACGCCCCGATCCAGGACTGGGTGAAACTGGCCGTAACCCGCGCCAAAGCTACCGGTTGGCCCGCTGTTTTCTGGTTGGATGAAGACCGGGCGCACACCGTTGAGCTCAAGAAGAAAGTAGATAAATATCTGCCGGATCACGACACCGCTGGTCTGGATATTCGCATCATGGGCGTCTATGACGCGGCTAAACTCTCAGTTGAGCGCATGAGGGCAGGTGAAGACACCATCTCGGTAACCGGCAACGTATTGCGTGATTACAACACCGATCTCTACCCGATCCTCGAAGTGGGCACCAGCGCAAAGATGCTCTCCATCGTGCCGCTGATGAATGGCGGTGGACTGTTCGAGACAGGTGCGGGTGGATCTGCGCCAAAGCATGTTCAGCAGATTAGGCAAGAGGGACACCTGCGGTGGGATTCCCTAGGCGAGTTTCTTGCACTTGCTGCATCCATGGAGCATCTGAGCATTGCATTCGACAATGACAAGGCAAAGGTGTTGGCGGATACCCTTGATCAGGCAACGGGCAAGTTCCTGAATAACAACAAGTCACCCTCCCGCAAGGTCAATGAGTTGGATAACCGGGGAAGCCATTTCTACCTTGCCATGTACTGGGCGCAGGCACTGGCCGAACAGACCGGTGATGCAGCGCTTCAGGCGCGGTTCGCACCTCTTGCAAAACAGCTTGAAGAGAATGAGGCAGCGATCGCCGAAGAGCTGATCGCGGCACAGGGCCAACCAGTCGACATGGGCGCTTACTTTTCTCCGGATGCGGAAAAGACGCTAAAAGCCATGCGGCCCAGCGCAACCTTCAACGCTGCATTGGACGCGCTTGGTTGAGTGAACCATAGTGGGAGAGCGGAGACGCGCTCCCACTTTTTACCTGTTTGGTGTTGTGGTCGGGTGCAATGATCCTTTGGAGATAGCTTATGGTCGATATCGATATTCAAATGGTTGAGTTAATCAAAGAGTCCATCAAGCTGGAGATAAGCGGCAAAGGTTTCTATGAACGTGCTGCTGTTGTAACCGAAGACGAACTTGGAAAAGCCATGTTCAAACGGCTTGCCGTAGAAGAGGATGGCCACCTCGCAGTTTTGGAGGGGATATTCACCTCCATCACTGGCGGCGAAGATTGGCGGGAAATTGCCGACCGCGAGATGCAGAAGCAAGGACCGGCACCGATTGTCGACCAGCTGGAAGCGGCCATAGCCAAGCGGGGAAAGGATGGCAAACACGCCAACGGCGCCGAAGCACTCAAGATAGCGATGGAGATGGAAAGAAAGGCGATCCGTTTTTTCGAAGATCTGCTCAAAAAGGCGGCCAATCCCAAGGTGCGTGAGTTGGCGGAATCCCTCGCTGATGAGGAGAGGTTTCATTATGATCTACTCCAGACACAGCACGACAGCGTATTGAATATGGGTTACTGGATCGATTCCACCGATATTAGAATGGATAGCAAATTTTGACCTAGGAGGCTGTCGGGTTTATCCGTTTGATGCGAAAATCACTGGGGGCGAATCAAATCAGTTTATCGAACGAGGCGAATAGTGGACCTATTTAACGAGTTCGATAAGCTGAGTTGATCGTCATCCAGGGATTTGCAGCCAAACAGTGTTAAACCCGACAGCCTCCTAGATACCCGTCAACTGTAACCGTTGAGTTCTCCCCCTCCGCCCCGTTATTCCTCTGAATAAAGAGCTGAAGGGGTTTTGGTAGAGACTGGAACTAAACGACTACATAATGAGAGACAGAGATCATGAGCTTCGAATTTAATGCCGATGAAGTCTTCGAGATGGCCGAGCAAATCGAGAGAAACGGGGCGGAGTTTTACCGTGAGGCTGCCGGGACCGTTATCGGCGACCCTGCAGGCAGAGACTTTCTCATCGAGCTTGCCCGGATGGAAGAGGAGCATGAGGATGTTTTTTCGGACATACGGAAATCCCTGACGGATGAACAGCGAAAGTCGACCGTTGCTGATCTCAATAACGAGGCCATCGGCTACCTGCGCTCGCTTGCGGATACCCGGGTTTTTTTCCAGAAAGAGATAGATACATCCTCAATGGAAGAGATCCTGAAGGCAGCGATAATGACCGAGAAGGATTCGATCGCATTCTACCTGGGAATGAAAGAAATGGTCCCGGAGAGAGGCGGCAAGGACAAAATCGATCAGATCATCCAAGAGGAAATGAGCCATATCCGCCTCCTGAGCCAAGAACTCATTACACGCAAAAGTGGGCAGAGATAAAGCTGAGTTGAGCAGCTTGTCTGCTCAAACGAAACTTATACCCGGAAGGTGTAAAGCTGAGTTGGGCGGTACGTCCGCTCAAACGAAACTCATGCCCTGTGGGTATAATTGATCTGGAAGGCCACATGCGGCTTGGATGCGAAGGACAGAAAGCTAAAGCATTCGAAGAAAAACAAAAAGGTGCCGGAGGCATTGAATAGACGCCTAAATAAGGCGGCTAAAGCGTATGAAATAGCCACAAGCAAGCTACACGGCGCCTGGTCTGCCTGAATCCCTTGAAGGATGTCTGCCAACCCGGGTTCCTGGAGAAAAAGGCGCCGCCCTACCGATTGTAAAGATGGAACAGCGCCTTTAATGCGGCCCTTATTTTAATGCTCAGTAGCGCCCATGCTGGTGGTTGATATAATTACTCATTTCCACGTACTGCATGTTCATGCGCTTCGTGATCTCGTGTACCTCAAGGGCAATGGCGCGCATCAGTTTGTAAACTATTTGCGGGTGCTTATCCAACAGGCTTTCAAGGTGTTTTCTCTTGATTTGGAGGACATCCGTGGTGTCGTCCGCCTGGAGTGTGGCGCTGTGTTCCGAGCCGTCCAGAAACCCCATTTCGCCAGCCATCTCCCCCTCTCGGATGCACGCCAAGGTGATATGCTCCCCACCCCCAGTTCCCCTATTTACCTGCAGGCGCCCCTTGATTAATATGTAAAGGGAATCGTCTTTTTTTCCCTGTTTAATCAGGATTTGGCCTTTTTTCAGGGTAACAACGGTAGCAATTCCCGCCAGATGGCCACATTCCCCTTCATCCAGCTCGCTTACAAAGGGTAGCTTGCAAACCGCATCCATATACTTTTCTGTGTTTCTTATTCTTTTTTTCGTTCCCTTTTTTGTTTCAGCTTGAGTTTCTTTCGGACTGCTTTTTTCTGCCATGATTTGACCCTCGTTGGCCCAGCATTAAATTAGGTATTGATTAAGATACCTATCTATCCCAATAGCGGACTGGTGGCCGTCACCATCACGGCCACCCGCTGTCTCGCACTAGGGTCCTTGCCGCGGGTGTTTTTCCCCTTCCACCCCCCAGCTGTGGGGTTCGGTCAGGCTGGTGGAGATGAACACCACATCGAATCCCTCCATCAGTTCCGAAATCCCACATGAGTATCATAGTGGATGTTTGTTACAAATATAGAGGACATAGTCGATGTCCTTGTCGAGTTACTCGTAGGGCAGGCGGTAACTCGGCACGCCGTAGCGCAGTAAGTCATGCCAATATTCCTTTTTTTTGTTACGGTATTGTTACTGCAATGCCAGTATAATTGCCAAATTTCTGGTGTGGGTATCAGTCGTGAGGCATGGATGGCCCCTTCTCGGGCGTGCTCATGTCAATTTTTCACCCCTGTCAGCCTTGTCCAGTGCATTCGTGCATCGCTGCCGGGATTTTTTTGCAAGGGAAGGTTTGCGTGCCACGTTCGGTTTCTTTATGGTATTTCTACGCAAACAGTAAGGGTGATACCTGAACAGGCTGGCTTTGGCCGCATTGATGGTGGAACCTGTCCAGACCACAGACGGTAATAAATTAACGAGTTCCTAAGGAGGAACCAAATGAAGCCTTTGAATTTGACGGAGAAAATCCTGCTCGACCACTTGGTTGATGGGAACGAACTGCCCGCCCCCGGCACTGTGATCAAGATCAGGGTGGACGAGGCCTTCACTCAGGACGCCACCGGCACCATGTGCATGCTGCAGCTGGAGGCGATGGGCATCAATCGAGTCAAGCCGCTCTCCGTCAACTTCGTCGACCACAGCATGTTGCAGGTCGGGTTTCGTAATCCGGACGACCACGAATATTTAAAGACTGTGGCCCAGAAGCTGGGCATCGTCTACTCTCCGGCGGGCACCGGCATCTGCCACTTTCTGAACATAGAGAACTTCGTCAAGCCGGGCATGACCGGCGTTGGCGCAGACAGTCATACCGTGAACGCCGGCGGCTGTGGCGCCATCTTCATGGGGGCCGGCGGTTATGACGTAGCCCTGGCCATGGCCACCGGCGAATACAGCATGCCCATGCCCAAAGTGGTCAAGGTCAACCTCACCGGTTCAATACAGCCCGGCGTAATGGCCATGGACGTCATCCTCAAGATGCTGGAGATCAATGGCGTCAAGGGCGGCAAGGGCACCATCTTCGAATACGCCGGACCGGGCGTAGCCAGTCTCTCCCTCACCGAACGCGCCACCATCACCAATATGGGTGCCGAGATGGGCGCGACCACATCCATCTTCCCCAGCGACGAACGCACCCAGGCGTTTCTTGAGGAGCGTGGACGCGGTCAGGACTACCAGCCATTGGCGGCTGAAGAAGGCGCTGAATACGAGCGCGTCATCGACATCGACCTCTCCGCCCTGGAGCCGTCGATCGCGATCTACCCCTCTCCCGGCAACGTGGAGAAGGTGGCGGACCACGTCGGCACCAAGATCAACCAGGTCTCCGTGGGCAGCTGCACCAACAGTTCCTATGAGAACATTGCCTCTTTCGCCGAGTTGCTGAAGGGTAAGCGTGTCTCTGTGGACACCCTGCTCTATCCCGGCTCCCGCTCCGTGGCCATGCAGTTGGCCGAGTCCGGTTACATGACCTCACTGCTCCACTCGGGCGTACGCATCCAGGATAACGGCTGTGGCGCCTGCATCGGTCAGGGCGGTTCCCCGGTGAGCAAGGGCATCTCCCTGCGCACCTTCAACCGTAACTTCCCCAAGCGCTCCGGCACCGCCGACGCCGAGGTTCATCTGGTCAGCCCATTGGTGGCGGCAGCCAGCGCCATCACCGGCGAAATCACGATCCCTCAAGGGGATGTAGAGATCAAGCAGACGCCGGCGATCCTGGATACGGAGTCCTTCATCATGCCCCTGCCCCAGGAAGAGGCGGAGAAGGTAGAGGTCACCCGCGGCCCCAACATCATGGCCCTGCCGAATTTCGACCCGCTGCCCGACACCCTGAAAGGCGAGGTTCTGCTGAAGCTGGGCGACAACATCAGCACCGATGACATCCAGCCTGCCGGCACCTTTCTGCCGTTGCGCTCCAACGTCAAAGAGTACGCAATGCAGGCCACCTTCAACCCGGTGGACCCGAGCTTCTCCACACGCGCCTGCGAACATCGCGATGCCGGCGGCCACGGCATTATCGTCGGTGGCGAGAACTACGGTCAGGGCAGTTCCCGCGAGCACGCGGCGCTCTGTCCCCGCTGGTTGGGCATTCGTGCTGTGGTGGTCTCCCAGTTTGCGCGTATCCATGTGGCCAATCTGGTCAACTTCGGTATCGTGCCCCTGACCTTTGCCAATGAGGCGGATTACGAGAAGATCAACCAGGGCGACAGCGTCTCCGTCGACGTCTCCAACCTTGAAGGGGATCTCTTCCTGGAGGTCAACGGCGAGCGGATCCCGCTGAACCCGGCCTTCGAACCTGGTGACGTGGCGCCCCTGAAGGCCGGCGGCTCGCTGCCCCTGTTCAAATCAACCTATAAAGGCTAAGCAATCATGGCGATGAAGATTGGTATCCCGAAAGAGTGCCACGCAGGGGAGCAGCGGGTTGCTGCAACCCCCGAGACTGCTGAGCGGCTGCAGAAGCTGGGCTTCTCGGTGGCCATCCAAGCGGGTGCCGGGGCTGAGGCAAATTTCAGTGACGATGCCTTCCGTGAGGCGGGCGTCGAGATCGTGGAGGAGGCCAAGACCCTGTGGGCTGAGTCCGATATCGTACTCAAGGTGCGCGCCCCGGATATCGACTGCCCAACCTGCCGGGACGAGACCGTACTGTTGCGCGAGGGCGGCACCCTCATCAGCTTCATCTGGCCGGCCCAGAACGAGGAGCTGATGCAGAAGTTGGCCGCACGCAAAGCCACAGTGCTGGCCATGGACAGCGTTCCCCGCATCTCCCGCGCACAGAAGCTGGACGCTCTCAGCTCCATGGCCAACATCGCCGGCTACCGTGCAGTGGTGGAAGCAGCCAACCAGTTTGGCCGATTCTTCACCGGTCAGGTAACCGCTGCGGGCAAGGTGCCACCAGCCAAGATCCTGGTCATCGGTGCCGGTGTCGCGGGTCTGGCGGCCATTGGCGCCGCCAGCAGCATGGGCGCCATCGTGCGCGCCTTCGACACCCGCCCCGAGGTCAAGGAGCAGGTAGAGAGCATCGGCGCCGAGTTCCTGATGCTGGAATTCGAGGAGAAGGATGACGGCTCCCCCAACACCGGCTATGCCAAGACCATGAGCAAGGAGTTCATTGAGGCGGAGATGAAGCTGTTTGCCGAACAGGCGATGGAAGTGGATATCATCATCACCACTGCCCTGATCCCCGGCAGACCGGCCCCCGAACTGATCACTTCCGGTATGGTCGAGTCGATGAAAGACGGCAGTGTCATCGTCGATCTGGCCGCCGAGCAGGGCGGCAACTGCGCCCTGACGGAACCGGGTAAAGTTGTCGTCAAACACGGTGTCACCATCATAGGCTACACAGATCTGCCAAGCCGTCTGGCGGCGCAGTCGAGCCAGCTCTACGGCACCAACCTGCGTCATCTGCTGACCGATCTGACCCCTGAGAAGGATGGTGAGATCGTGGTGGATATGGAAGACGACGTTATTCGCGGCGCTACTGTCGTCAAAGATGGCGAGATCACCTGGCCACCGCCACAAATCAAGGTCTCTGCGGCCCCCGCCGCCAAACCGGCAACTGCGGCCCCGCCGCAGCCGGTGGAAGAAGAGGTGAAAAAGAGTGGCTGGGCCGGCGCCATCGGCCTTGCCGTTGGTGGAATATTGCTGGCCGCTCTGGGCCAGGTCTCTCCGCCGGAGTTCCTGTCGCACCTCACCGTGTTCGTATTGGCCTGCTTCATCGGCTATATGGTGATCTGGAACGTCACCCCCGCCCTGCATACACCGCTGATGTCCGTGACAAATGCCATCAGCGGCATTATCGTCATTGGCGCTTTGCTGCAGATCTCCAGTTCGAGCGGGCTGGTGGTAGTACTGGCATTCATCGCCATCCTGATCGCAACCATCAACATCGCAGGCGGCTTCTGGGTCACCCAGCGTATGTTGAAGATGTTCCAGAAGTAGAGGTTTGATAGATGACTTCAGGTATGCAAACAGCTTTTTACGTCGTTTCCGCCATCCTTTTCATTCTGGCCCTGGGTGGCTTGAGTAACCCGGAGACGGCCCGGCGTGGCAACGCCTACGGCATCACCGGCATGGCTCTGGCCCTGATCGCCACCATTTTCATGGGTGATCAGGTCCACGGCAGCGGTTACACTTGGCTAGCGGCGGCCATGATCATCGGCGCCGGCATCGGTCTCTTCCTCGCCATCAAGGTGCAGATGACCCAGATGCCGGAACTGGTGGCCATGCTCCACAGCTTTGTCGGTATGGCCGCAGTGCTGGTGGGCTATTCAGGCTATCTTGGCCCAACCCACACCCTCACCGGCGCAGCGTCGATCATTCACGAAATCGAGATCTACATCGGCGTTCTGATCGGTGCAATCACTTTCACCGGCTCCGTGGTGGCCTTTGGCAAGCTCAAGGGGATTATCACCAGCAAACCTCTGATGCTGCCGGCACGTCACTGGCTCAATCTTGGGTTGGGAATTGTCACCATCTTTCTAGCGACCCTCTTTGTCGGCGGCGAGCACAGCAGCACTGCCATTACCGCACTGGTCATCATGACCCTTATCGCCTTTGTCTTCGGCGTACATATGGTGATGGCCATCGGCGGCGCAGACATGCCGGTCGTTGTCTCCATGCTCAACAGCTACTCGGGTTGGGCTGCGGCGGCCACCGGTTTCATGCTGAACAATGACCTGCTGATCATCACCGGCGCTTTGGTAGGCTCCAGCGGTGCCATACTCTCCTACATCATGTGTCGCGCCATGAACCGCAAGTTCCTGGCGGTAATCGCCGGCGGCTTCGGAACAGCGGGCGGTACGGTAGTTTCGTCGGGCGATGGCGAACAGCAGGAGTACTCCCCAGAGACCTCAGCCGATGAGACGGCCGAGATGCTGAACAATGCCAAGGAGGTGGTCATAGTACCCGGCTACGGCATGGCCGTGGCTCAGGCCCAGCACACCATCAACGATATCACCCGCAAACTGCGCGCCAAGGATATCAACGTGCGCTTCGCCATCCATCCGGTTGCAGGCCGCATGCCCGGCCACATGAACGTGTTGTTGGCCGAGGCAAAGGTACCCTACGACATCGTACTGGAGATGGATGAAATCAACGAGGATCTTCCGAAGGTAGATGTGGTGCTGGTGATCGGCGCCAACGATATCGTTAACCCCAGCGCCCTGGACGATCCCAACAGCCCCATCGCCGGCATGCCGGTGCTGGAGGTCTGGAACGCAAGTTCTGTGGTGGTGATGAAGCGCGGCAGGGGCGTCGGTTATGCCGGCGTGGACAACCCGCTGTTCTTCAGGGACAACACCCGCATGCTCTACGGTGACGCCAAGGCAAGTGTCGACGCCATCCTGGGCAATATCTAGTCTATGGACATCTCTTTAGCCCTCTCCTCAAAATTTTCAGGGAGAGGGCTTCTAAAGGGATACCACGGCGCATCAGTGTGCCGGACTAGCGACTGTTTCAGAAATTGAATCTTCGCAAAATAATCCACACTGCTTCTGATAAGGAGAACATCATGGCCAAAGCCCCTGTTCGAGTTGCCGTTAGCGGCGCCGGAGGCCAGATCGGTTACGCACTGCTGTTCCGTATCGCCGCCGGAGAGATGCTGGGCAAGGATCAGCCTGTCATTCTGCAATTGCTGGAAGTACCGCACGAGCGTGCACAGCAGGCCCTTAAGGGCGTCATGATGGAACTGGAGGACTGCGCGTTCCCCTTACTGGCGGATATGTTCGGCACTGATGACCCCAAAACAGCCTTCAAGGACGCCGACTATGCCTTGCTGGTTGGCGCCATGCCCCGTGGCCCCGGCATGGAGCGCAAGGATCTGTTGCTGAAAAACGCCACGATCTTTCTTGGGCAGGGCAGAGCGTTGGATGAGGTGGCGTCCCGTGACATCCATGTGACCATCGTCGGTAATCCCGCCAACACCAACGGCCTGATCACCATGAATGCTGCAAAGAGCCTGCAGCGGGAAAATTTCAGTTCGATGATGCGCCTGGACCTCCATCGGGCAATCTCCATGCTCGCTGGCAAGGTCGGCGAACCGGTGGACTCCGTGGAGCGAATGGCGCTTTGGGGCAACCACTCTCCTGCGATGTATCCCGACATCCGCTTCGCTACCATCGCGGGTCAGGAAGCACTGGCACGAATCGACGAGACATGGTACAGAGACGAGTTTATTCCCAATGTCGGCAAGCGGGGAGCCGCCGTCATCGCGGCTCGCGGCCTCTCCTCCGCCGCATCAGCCGCTAACGCCATCATCGCCCACAATCGCGACTGGGCGCTGGGTTCATCTGGACGCTGGGTGTCCATGGGAATCGCCTCTGATGGTTCTTACGGCATCCCGGAAGGCCTGTTTTACGGTATGCCCTGCACTTGCGACCAAGGTAAATGTGAGGTGGTTAAGGGTCTCGATATCGATCCCTTTTCCCGCCAGATGATGGATCGGTCACTGGCCGAGCTTCAAGCGGAGCGCGACGCCGTCAAGCATCTATTCACCTGAAGAGGATAACCCGGTTACGGCGCTGATCCAGACCGACAAGAACTGCTTCCAGCGCACTCTGGGCCTTGTTGCTCAGCGATGACTCCGTAGATGGAAAATCGCGGCGGGACGCCGCTCCTAACAAACGCATCGCAACAAGCTGCGGGGAATCAAACCCAAAAAGATTGAGATTACCAATACAGCGTTACTTAGCGACTGCTCGTCCGAAAACGCTGTTTCAACAACGAAGCATAATAAGAAATTTCAATATTAATCATTACCTTACCTTATCACTTTTGTTTTCTTTGTGGTTAGAATTACAACGTCCGCAATTTTAACCCTACTGTCTCCACCCTACTCGCTTATACCGCATAACCCTCGCCCTGACGGTAGTGCTTTAGCCGAAGTATCTACATTGGTTGGTATATAGGTCTATAGCATTTTATTACGTAGCCTTTCCATTAAGCGTTATCACCTGCTGAAAATTGGTGTTTAACGATGGCTCCAATGCTCAGGCAAGTTGGAGAATGCTAATGGGACTCGGAGATTGGAATTAATCTGCTCCCATCAGTCGAAGCTCAATATGCTCTGCCATGACCGCAAGACACCTTTGTCTGATCGGCAGAGTGTTCCAAGCACAGGAACTTCTTGGATTTGCGCCTGCAACACCAACTGCCAAGGCCAAGATCACTATGCGATCACCTAAAAAGATGAAGTTATCCATATTGGGCACACGCGGCATCCCAGCCAATCACGGCGGCTTCGAAACCTTTGCCGAGAGGCTCGCACTCTATCTTACAGAGCGTGGTTGGGAAGTGACGGTCTATTGTCAGTTGGATGGTGCCGGCCCGACCTACGAAGATACTTGGAGAGGCGTTAGACGGGTGAATATCCCCGTCAAGCTGAATGGCGCGGTCGGCACAATATTGTTCGACTGGAAATCAACACTGCATGCTGCCGGCGAGGATTCTCTCAAACTGACACTGGGTTACAACACTGCTGTATTTTCTCTCCTCTACCGTCTGAGAGGGAGAACGAATCTGTTCAATATGGACGGAATCGAATGGAAGCGCCCGAAATGGTCGCTGCCTGAAAAGATTTGGCTGATGATGAACGAGGTGTGCGGCTGCTATCTGGGTAACCACCTGATCGCAGACCATCCTGGTATCAAACGCCACCTCGAAACCCGGGTCTCCAGTGAGAAGATCTCGGTACTACTCTACGGTAGCGATGCCCTCAAAGAAGCCTCCAGGGAGATGCTGGATCGGTTTGGGATCGAACCGGGGAAGTATGCGCTTCTGGTCGCCCGGCCGGAACCGGAAAATTCGATCCTGGAAACGGTACGCGCCTTTTCCGCATCGGCGTCGGGTATGAAACTGGTGGTGCTTGGAAACTACTATCCGGATGGCATTCCCTATCATAAAGCCGTCCTGGATGCGGCCGGCGACCAGGTTATCTTTCCGGGCGCCGTCTACGAGCCGGAAGTGATTAATGCGCTGCGATTTTATTGCGGATTCTATATCCATGGCCACACTGTTGGCGGAACCAATCCCTCGCTGGTGGAGGCGCTGGGGGCAAAATCCCCGGTACTGGCCCATGACAACCAGTTCAATCGCTGGGTAGCAGGGGATGGTGCAGTCTATTTCCGTAACGAGGCGGAATGCCGTGACCATATTACAGATCTGGTCGGTGACCAGGAGAAACTGAAAGAGATGGCAACATCGAGCCGTCTGCGCCATCAGGAGGCATTCACCTGGCCTTCGGTACTCGGCGCCTACGAGAGTCTACTTCGATCCTGGGCGTATGGTCCGGTATCCAAATCGTCTTCGGTACCCTCCACGACTCAATGGGCGGAACCTTTGCCGGAGCATGAAGAGTCGTAGACTGGGGTTAGAGTCAAATTTGCCTGTCCTATGGGTTTTGGGTGTAATTTAACAGGCAAATTTGACTCCCGGAGTGCCATTCTTCCCCTCCTGCAACCCGCTCATGCGGGAAAAGCCTGCACTACCCACAAGCATTCCAGCCAATCGACCAAAGACATTAAACTCGACGAGAATAATATGGGGATCCGGAGCGGTCAGAAATGTCTGTTTATACCGAAATTGCGCTTGAAATCATAAGATCTAAAATCCGGATCGATAATAGTACTTGTGATATGGATTTGTTACGCTGATCTTAACGTCGGCCAGATAAGATTGAGACAACAGGCCGGTTCCCAATAGGGCATCAATAATAACTTGTGGGCATTTGGATCACTGAAATGCGAAACATTCAGACATTCGGATTACTGGCGGTCATTCTACACCTTGGCGGATGCGCAATAGCGCCAGGCATGCATATGCAGGATTCGGCGGGGGGGAGCACTGTCAGTGTGCCCGTTCGTTCCTCTGATGGAGAATACACCCAGGAAAAGCTGAGCATACATGAAATCACCGGCGAACTGATAGTCGAACAGGAAGCGCTTCTCTATCCGCAGCTGACTGGTTCAGCATCACCCGAACAACCGGAATACCAGTACCACATCGGGCCTGGCGATGTCCTCAATATCACTGTGTGGGACCATCCGGAACTAACCATTCCTGCCGGACAGTTTCGCGATGCGAAGACAGCCGGCACATTGGTCGGACCGGACGGGACGATCTTTTATCCCTACGCAGGAAAAATCGACGTCAAGGGCCTGACCGTAGAAGAGATCCGGGATGCGCTGACCAAGAAACTGTCCCACTTCATAGAGAATATTCAACTCGACGTAAGGGTTGCGGACTACCGAAGCCAGCGCGTCTACGTGGTCGGCGAGGTCAACAACCCAGGTATCTACCCGGTGACCGATGTGCCGATGACCGCACTGGAAGCGATCAACCGGGCAGGTGGTTTTACGGTGGATTCCGACCGTCGCCAACTAACGTTGACGCGCCAGGGCGAGACCTACCGTGTCGACATGCTGGCCCTATACGAGAATGGAGATGCTTCGCGCAATCTCCTTCTGCAACACGGTAATGTGCTCTACGTTCCCGATCGGATCAACAACAAGATCTTTGTTCTCGGTGAAGTACGCAACCCATCCTCCTATCTGATGAACAAGGGCCGCAAGACCCTGGCCGAGGCACTTGCCGATGCCGGTGGCGTCGACCAGAACTCTTCAAATCCCGCGCGGGTCTATGTCATTCGCGGCAGTGACACCCCGAAGGTATTTCATCTCAACGCGAGTTCGCCTGACGCGCTCATCCTGGCGGACAGGTTTCCGTTGTTTCCACACGATGTTGTCTATGTGGACACTGCCGAAGTGGTGCGCTGGAATCGCGTAATGTCCCAGATCCTACCGACGATAAAGATTCTGGAGATGGCCAGCCGGACAGATTTCCCTCTGTTCCAGGGTAATGGCAATTGATCGAATCCTGGAGCGGTAGACATTGAGTAGAGATCCGTGGCCACCGCAGTCAGGGACGCGTCACGCCCTGCCCTACCCCCCAGAATCGGAATTGAGTCTGCACGATTACATCGGCATCCTGATCGGTGCGCGCGGCATGATAACTGCGATTGTTGCGATCTCGCTTCTAATTGGGGCTGCCGTGGCTTTTTTGCCATCTCCGGTGTTCGAGGCCGACGCATTGGTCAAGGCAGAAGAGGAGGCGAGCACCCTATCCGCCCTGGATCAAGTCAACTCCCTGTTTGCAGACCAGTCCCCAGTCAACGCAGAGATCGAATTTCTCAACTCCCGGCGAGTCCTCGGCAGAGCGGTTGACAATCTACGCCTCGACGTAAAAGCGACTCCCCTCTATTTCCCACTGGTCGGTGAGTTTCTGGCCCGCCGTTTCCGAGGGGGCGAAGGGGATCTGGCCAAACCACTGCTCGGCCTTGAGGGCTATTCCTGGGGTGGTGAATGGATCGAAGTCGCAGAACTGAATGTGCCGGCGAACCTGCTCGATGTCACCCTGACACTGGTAATGCTGGATTCCCAGCGTTACCGGCTGTTCGATCCGGACGGTGAACTGCTGCTTGAGGGACAGGTGGGCGAGAGCCCGCAGCCACTCCCGGGGACGGCCGACCTACGGCTCAGGATCAGCGGACTGCAGGCGCATCCGGGAAGCCGGTTCAACCTGGTTCGACAGGCACGGCTAACGGCAATCAAGGCGCTAAAGGATCGTTTCTCCGCGAAGGAAACAAGCCGTCAATCGGAATTGATTCGGTTGACACTGTCGGGGGCAAATCGGCAGAAAACCGCAGTGATCCTGAATGAGATCATCCGTATATTCGTGGAACAGAAGTCAAGATTCCTTTCCGTGGAAGCCGAAAGAACCCTCGATTTCCTGCAGGACCAGCTTCCCGAGCTACGCGCCGCTATGGAAAGGGCTGAGTCCGCTCTCAATGACTTCCGCCTGAAACAGGGGTCTGTGGATCTGCCGCTGGAGACACAATCCGTCCTGAAAAGCACCGTGGCAGTTGACGCACAGACCACGGAACTGCGTCAGAACCGGGACGAGCTGCGACAAAAATTCACTGAGGCTCATCCCAGTATAGTGGCGCTGGATGCCCAACTGACACGCCTGCGCAAGGAGAAACGCAGCCTAATTTCAAAAATCAAGGATCTGCCTGAAACACAGCAGCAGATGTTGCGTCTGGTGCGCCCAACCTTCGAAGGTATCATTGACGATGCTGTCGGAGCTTGAGCATGTTTGGAATGCCCCTGATTTTGTAAGGAGGAAATAAATCAGGTGCGC
>JAESPE010000042.1 GCA_016756835.1 gamma proteobacterium endosymbiont of Lamellibrachia anaximandri
CAGGAGTCCTCTTCACTCAGTCTCGCTAAGAAAAAGAGAAAAGCTGCGTGGAATGACCGTTACCGCACTAAGGTGGTGTTTTCAAGCTGATTTTAATGCGGTGGCCCTGGATTCATCCCCCAGTTCCATGACTTCAGCAGGGTCTGGCCGGACAAGGCAAACCACTCGACCTGCAGCTTGGGAAAACTCACAACAGCACAGCTATGATTGCACAGGGTACTGCCGGGATTGATCACCAGGGTGTCGCCCAGCCGCTCGGCAAACACCTGATGAGTATGGCCGACCACCAACACATCGTATGCAAATCCCTGCAAACGGCCAGTCCAGTAAACCCGCCGCTCGTCAATTGGTTCACCGCATTCATCCAGCAACCTGATCCCATCCATGAAAGAATCCGGTGGGCTGGCATGCACCATATACAATCCCCTGCCCGTTACCACCATCTCCAGCGAGGCAGGCAGACCGCTCAGATAGCGATAAGTGGATGAACCCTCTTTATCTGCCGCACGATCGAGATACCAGGCTTCATGGTTGCCTGTAACGCATGCACAACCATTTGCCATCAACAGATCGACAGTCTCGTCCAACGCCTCACCATAACCGGCGATATCGCCAGCGCAGAGGACATGCTCCACCCCCTCTTGCCGGAATATAGACAGCGCCTCTTCAACAGGCCCTGGCGTGGCATGAGGATCGCTGATGATGCCTATCTTAGTGTTCAAGGTACCCTTCTAAATCAAGAACGTTGTGAGTGTCTGAATACCCATGATGCTTCTTTTTCAGCATCGGGTACAGTTGGCCTCACTGTCCTCTTAAAAGCACCTCGAACTCCTCCGCCGGAACAGGTGGGCTGTAGAGGTATCCTTGCCCCTCATCACACTGAAGCGCATAGAGAAACCGTGCCTGCTCCTCATTCTCTATGCCCTCGGCGGTGATTTTGAGACCTAGACTGTGGCCAAGCGATATCACAGCCGTCGTAATCGCGCGGTTCTCCGGGTCATCCAATATGTCTTTCACAAACGAACGATCGATTTTTAGACGATCTATCGGCAGTTGCTTCAAGTAGGCCAGTGATGAATAACCTGTACCGAAATCATCAATCGCCAAACTGACTCCCATTGAACGCAGCCTTTCAAGAGAACCTATAGTCTTTTTGGCCTGCTGCATGATGAAGGTTTCGGTAACTTCAATCTCCAGCGCGCCGGGTTCAAGACCGGTTTCAGCCAGGATTCTCTCGACAGTGGCCACGATATTTTCGCGCATCATTTGAGGACCTGCCACATTGACTGCGATGTGCTCCATGGCAAGTCCACTTCGCCGCCATTGCGCAGTCTGAGCACAGGCGGTTCGTAGCACCCATTCACCAATGGGGATAATCAGGCCGCTCTCTTCCGCAATGGGAATAAAGCGCAAGGGTGAGATAATACCCTCCTCGGGATGAAGCCAGCGGATGAGCGCCTCTGCGCCAACGATTTTTCCCTCCACTGGAGAGTATTTGGGTTGGTAATAGACTCTGAACTGCTCTTGTTCGAGTGCCTCTCTCAAGCCCGCCTCAAGTTTCACTCGCTCATATGCGACTGCTGTCATCTCCTTACGATAGAAACTGAACGTACCACGCCCTTGCGACTTGGATCGATACATCGCCGTGTCTGCATGTTTGAGCAGTGTCGAGACATCGGCCCCGTCCTCAGGAAATACACTGATCCCCAGGCTCACACTCGTTTGAAGCGTTTGGCTTCCGATGCGGATGGGCTGCCTGAACGCCGACAATATCTTCTCAGCCGCCACTGCGGCAGCGCCGGTATCGGGGACTCTTTCCAGGATGACCGCAAATTCGTCTCCACCCAAGTGTGCAACCGTATCCTCCTCCCTGAGGATCGATCTGACGCGTGCACCAACTTCCCATAGCACTTTGTCACCAGCCGGATGCCCGAACGCGTCATTGATGTGCTTGAAGTGGTCAAGGTCGAGACACAGCACCGCCACCTGATGGCCTTCACGCTGTGCCTGTTGCAGCGCGTGCTCACAGAGTGTGTTGAACAACAGCCGGTTGGGCAGATCGGTAAGTACATCATAATGGGCCAGCCGGGAGATCCTTTCCTCAGAGAGCTTCTGTTCTGTAATATCGGAAAAGATACCAATATATTGCGTAACGTTCCCCTGTTGGTCACGAACGGCGGAAATGTTCTGCCAAACCGGAAAAACCTCCCCGTCCTTACGCCGGTTCCATATCTCACCGCTCCAGTGTCCCTTTTCGGTAAGAGTCGCCCATAGTCTCTGGTAGAAGGCATCCTCGTGGTGCTGGGAGCGCAGGAGCCCCGCTTTTTGACCAACGATATCTTGTGGCGAATACCCGGTGATATCGGAAAAAGCCCGATTGACACGCAAAACCCTGCTATCGACGTCGCTAATCAAGATGCCTTCGGAGGCGTTTTCAAACACGCTGGCAGCCAAACGAAATTCATCCTCATCCTGCTTGCGTTCAGTGATGTCCTCCGCCATGCCAGCAATGCGATAGATTTCCCCTGCGGCATTGCGGACAGGGTAGCCCATAGCTTTGATCCAGCGCACCGAACGATCCGGAAGAACGACGCGATATTCTGGAAATTCGATATCTGTCGGATCACTCTGGCTCTTCTCGGTGATGTAATTCGCGACTCTGCTTAGGTCATCAGGATGAATCGCGTCCAGCCAGGAGAGTGGCTTCTGATAGAGCGATTCACAGGAACGACCCCATATCTCTTCATAGGCGGGACTGACATAGATGACCTTCTGCCAATCGGGAGTCACGAGCCAGAAGACCTCACGGATATGCTCAGTAAGCTGCCTGAAGTTCTGTTCACTGGCGCGCAGGCTCTCTTCCACCTGCTTACGCTCGGTAATATCCCGTACGATTCCCCGATAACCCAGATAGCCACCCTCTTTGTCAAATTTCGGGATACCACTGGTCTCAAGGAACATCAGATGCCCCGTTTTGTGCCGACTGACATATTCGAGCCCCTTAAACGGCTTACCTGACTCTACGATGGCGTCGTACACAGCCGTCACTCTTTCCGCTTCATCCCGTGGCATCAAGTCAAACGGCGTTTTGCCAATTACCTCCTCTGGCGCGTAACCGAGCAGCTCCTCAATTTTAGCGCTCACATAGGTATATCGTGCGTCCGGCCCCACCTCACAAATACTGTCACTGATTACTTCCAGCAGATCGCGGTATCGCGTTTCACTTTTCAGCAGGGCAAACTCGGCTTGTTTGCGTTTGGTGATGTCCTGGAGTGCGCCGATGACTCCATTCGGTCTCCCCATGTTATCGAAACGGCTGGCAACCCAAATCCCAAAAATACCGGTATCACTGGAGAAATTTAGAGGGAGTTCTGTGTATCCCTTTTGTTCACCGGACAGCAATCTTTCGACCAGCTCACGGAATCCAGCCCGATCTGGCTTTGCGAGAGCCTCAACCAAGGCATCCATGTTTGGGTAGGCCTCTGAAAACGGCGTATCACAGTACTGGCAGATTTCCTCACCCCAAAGCAACTCGCCTGAGTAAAGATCGTATTCCCAGATTATCAGCCCTGCAGCCTTGACGGCCAGACTCAAACGGGCCTCACTGTTGACCACATCCTGAATCAGCTCCCGGGCCTGTGCCCCATAAATCCCCTGCCCGATATTTTCACCGGTGGGTGCCCCCTCTCCCTCGGCCAGCCATCGCTTGCTCACGTGAAAATACTCGGCCAGACGATTGAGCTTGGCCGTTGATATATTTCCACCGTTAAGCCAGCTATGCAGCGATTGCCGTGAGACCCCTAACGCTTTCGCCAGCTCGCCGAGAGAAAGGTCCTGTTCTCCGGCAAGTTGGGACAATCGTTTTCCAAAACCAGTATTCATAGAAGCACTGCGTCCATTACAACTTTACATTTTGACAATATTGGACATCCTTCCTGCGTAATACAAGGCTGAATTTCCTAAATGTTCTTTTTTATTGTGATCTTTCCGTGTGAAATATCAGATGAAGACGAGGCATTTCATCATCAAAGATGATCCTGACCGATCAGTTATCGGTCTCGATGCCCAAGCAAACAGCGACACGAAGCGAATCCCTGACGCACTACCTCCAAATCCATTCCCAACTATGATTAGATATATCGACTGATACAAAAAATCCGGACTTTTTCAGGCAGTGCCCATTACTTCCGACATCAAAGACTTGGATGAAAAACAGACCTCCACGCAGCTGCTAGCCGTCGTGGAGGACCTGGTGGCTGAGCTTCATCCCGGACAGCCCAATCTTCCTGAGCCAAAACTGGCCGACAGGCTGGACAGTGACCTCGGTTTCGACAGCCTCAGCCGGGTTGAATTGCTGAACCGGGTCGAACAACAATTTGCCGTACAGTTGCCCGAGCAGTTGTTCGCAACAGCCGAAACACCGGCGGATATCCTCCAGAACATCCTCTCTGCAGATCCAACGCTGCAGGAGAAGATGCGCGCCCTACCCCAGTCACCCGCAGAAGTCACATCTCTCACCCGACTCCCGGAACTGGCCGAAACCCTGCCGGAGGTACTTGAATGGCACAGCAAACAGAGTCCCGACCACACCCACATCCTTCTCTATGGTGACGGCGAGCAGCCCACACCAATCAGTTACAAAAAACTCTGGCAGGGTGCGCGCAGGATTGCGATCTCCCTGATTGAGCGCGGCCTGCAACCCAATCAAACAGTTGCGATCATGCTGCCCACAGGGGCTGACTATCTCTTCAGTTTCTTCGGTATTCTGTTGGCCGGCGCCACCCCTGTCCCCATCTATCCACCCGTTAGACTCTCCCAGATCGAAGATCACCTGAAACGGCATGTGCGCATCCTGGAAAATGCCGGCACGGTTATGCTGATCACCGTCCCGGAGGCAAAAAGCGTCTCCATCCTGCTGCGGAATTTACTCAATCAGGATCTGCAGATACTGGTATCAAATGATCTCAATCGTGAGTCTATTTCGACCCCGCTGCCACGCTCCCGACCCAACGACATCGCCTTCATCCAATACACCTCCGGCAGCACAGGCTCGCCAAAAGGCGTACAGCTAAGCCACTACAATCTGCTGGCAAATATCCGTTCTATGGGGGAGGCGGTGGCGATCACTCCAGAAGACGTCTTCGTCAGCTGGCTGCCCCTCTATCACGACATGGGATTGATCGGCGCCTGGCTCGGCAGTCTCTATTTCGGCATCCCCCTGGTGCTGATGTCACCCCTGCGGTTTCTTGTCAGACCACAACGCTGGCTGTGGGCGATTCACGATCACAAGGGCACTCTCTCCGCAGCACCCAATTTCGCTTACGAACTCTGCCTGAAAAAAGTTCGGGACGAGGAGATCGAAGGCCTGGATCTCAGCAGCTGGCGGATGGCTTTCAATGGTGCCGAGCCCGTTAGCCCAGCGACCATCCGCCGCTTCAGCGGCCACTTTTCCAGCTACGGCTTTGCCAATAACACGATGGCGCCGGTCTACGGCTTGGCGGAGTGTTCAGTGGGTCTGGCATTTCCACCCCCCGGCAGGATTGCCCCTATCGATCGCATTCAGGGCCGTCCGATGCGGGAGTCCGGCCTGGCGCTTGTGGCCGAGGAGAGCGATGAACACCCCCTGGAGTTCGCCGCTTGTGGAGCGCCACTGGCGAATCACGATATCCGTATCCTGGACAAAACCGGCCAGGTGCTGCCAGACCGACAGGAGGGCCACCTGCAGTTTCAGGGGCCTTCCGCCACCCGTGGATACTTCCGCAATCCCAAAGCCACCCGCCAGCTGTTTGACGGCGACTGGCTCGACTCCGGCGACATGGCCTATCGGGTTGGAGATGAGATCTATCTGACCGGCCGCAGCAAGGACATGATTATCCGTGCCGGGCGGAATATCTATCCTCAGGAGGTGGAAGAAAAAGTCGGAGAGATCGAAGGTATCCGCAAGGGTTGCGTGGCTGTTTTCGGTCACCTGAATGAGGCAACAGGCACCGAGGGGTTGGTGGTGATGGCCGAAATCAGGGAGACGGCAGCGGATACACAAGAGCGGTTACGCACCGAGATCATGCGCGCACTCAGCCAACTGATCGATGCACCACCGGATGACATTGCATTGGTGCCGCCACACACCGTACTCAAGACATCGAGTGGAAAGATACGCCGCACTGCCTGCCGTGAAGCCTATGAACAGGGGGAACTGATCAAAGGCCGCCCACCTGTCTGGCGGCAGTTTGCTGATCTGATTGCCGCCGGTCTGCCGGTACAGTTTCAGAGATGTCGACACAAAACCGGCGAGTTGCTCTACGCCGGATATGCCTGGACCCTGTTCCTTATCGGTGCCACGATTGTCTGGCTGCTCGTGATACTGCTTCCGGGCACCGGCCTGCGTCGCCGCATCATGCACCACAGCGCCAGGCTGCTGATGAAACTCTGCGGCATCAGCCTGCAGGTCGAGGGACTGAACCATATACCGGAAAACCGGGTCTCGGTACTGGTGGCCAACCACTCAAGTTATCTGGATGGTCTTATTCTGATCGCAGCAGTGCCGTTCACCTTTCATTTTGTGGCAAAGGCGGAACTGCTGGACAAATTCATTCCCCGACTGTTTCTGCGACGCATCGGCACCTTCTTTGTCGAACGTTTCGACCATGGCGGCGGGGCCGGCGACACATCCTTTCTATCAAAACAGACACAACAGGGGGAGACACTGCTGTTTTTTCCCGAAGGCACCTTTACGGCCCGTGAAGGCCTGCAGCATTTCCGCCTGGGGGCATTTGTCACCGCCACACAAAACAGGGTTCCGGTAGTACCGGTGACCCTCAAAGGCAGCCGAAAACTGTTGCCCGCCAACCGATGGAAACCCCGGAGAAACCCTCTCAAAGTGATCGTGGGGAAACCCATTACCCCAGCGGGGGATGAGTGGCAGGACGCCATCGACCTGCGCGATGGCACACGGCAAGCCATACTCGAAACTTGCGAGGAGCCGGATCTCTCCTGGACCCCGTAGACAAAAACAGAACTATGCCCACATTAAATTCATGTTTTGGGCTATCATGCCGATATTTGTAGAAGAGTGCTTTGATTATCACTCCATTTGATCCAAGACGACCCTGAATTCGAATATAAATATTACCATGACTCAAAATACTGGCGAATTGGCAAAGGACGCTAGTGCAGAACAAAATATCAAAGCAGAGCAGACCCGACTGATCTACCGATCGATGCCGTTCTCTCTGCTTGCCATCCTGATCAACAGTTCAATACTGTCGCTCGTGTTGTGGCGGGTGATTGACCACTCGACGATCATTGGCTGGCTTGTTGCTGTCTACCTGACAACGCTCTACCGCTTTCTGACCTATCGCAATTTTCTCTCCATTACGCCTACGCAGGATAATGAGATCGAGCATTGGAGAAGGCTGGCAATCCTCGGCGCCACTCTCTCCGGTGCACTATGGGGCGCTGCATCCCTGCTGCTTTTTCCGCTGGAACATGTTGCCTATCAGGCGCTTCTGGTTTTTGTCATAGCCGGCATGTCGGCTGGAGCAGTCACCACCCTCTCTTCCATCTTTGCAGCGTCAGCAACCTTTCTGCTGCTGACATTGCTACCGTTTGTCTGGCGTTTTCTCTTCCTGGAGTCAGATGTCGGTTATGCAATGACAGCCATGAGCATCCTCTTCACGCTGATAGTGGTCATCTCCTCCAAGCGGCTCAACCAGTCTATCCAGGAATCACTCAAGGTACGTTATGAACGGCAGCTCGCCGAAGAGACAATCATCTACCAGGCCCACTATGATGAACTGACCCAACTGCCGAATCGCCGTCTGTTCATAGACCGTCTCAATCAGGAAATCACCCGTGCACAACGGCATCAACACTTTGGCGCAATCCTGTTTCTCGATCTCGACCATTTCAAAAACATCAACGACTCTCTCGGTCACCGGGTGGGTGATAAACTCCTGCAGCAAGTTGCCCAACGACTCCTGCATCGAATCCGCAATGAAGATACGGTCGCCCGCCTGGGCGGTGACGAGTTTGTCATTCTGCTCACTGAGATCGGCGATAGCAGGGAGATAACCTCCAGTTGGGTGCAGAATTTCGCAGCGCAGATACAACTGTTATTCACTGAACCATTCAGGGTCCAGGAGCACGAACTGCACTTGAGCGCCAGTATCGGCGTCACCCTGTTTCCCATCAATGGCGCTGTACCGGAAGACCTTCTGCAACAGGCCGATGTGGCGATGTACCGCGCCAAGGCAGAGGGACGGGATCAGAGCCGCTTCTTTCTGCCCAGCATGCAGGAGGCTGTTCATCAGCGCCTGGAGATCGAAAAGGGTCTGCGCAGAGCCTTGGCGGCTGGTGAGCTGGAACTCTACTATCAACTGCAGGTGGATATTACCGGTACATGTATCGGCGCAGAAGCGCTTCTGCGATGGAACCATCCGGAACGTGGCCTCATCGCCCCGAACGAATTCATATCCGTGGCGGAGGAGACCGGACTCATCTATAAGATTGGTGACTGGGTACTCGCCACCGCTTGCAGGGATATGGCACAGATCGGATTTAACAGACCAATCACCCTCTCAGTGAATGTCAGCCCAAAACAGTTTCGCGAAGCCAACTTCGTCGAACGTGTGCAGAACATTATCCACGGCTGTCGAATCAACCCCGCACACCTGCGCTTTGAGATCACGGAAAATGTGCTGATAGAGAATTTTGAACAGACAGTAGCGCGCATGCAGCAGCTAAAAAAATGTGGCATCAGTTTCTCTATCGATGATTTTGGTACCGGCCACTCTTCACTGGCCTATCTCAAGCAACTGCCAGTTGAAATGCTGAAAATCGACCGTTCATTCGTGCGCGACATCTCTACCGACCCCAACGATGCCATCATTGTGGAGACGATTCTCGACATGGCAAGACACATGGGACTGAAGGTCGTGGCCGAAGGCGTGGAGACCCAGGAAGCTTTTGCATTTCTCAAGGAGAAAGGGTGTGAGTATTTTCAGGGCTATCTATTCAGCCGTCCTGTGCCGCTACAGGATCTGCTCTGCAAAATTGAGTCCTCAGCCGCCTGATCCATACGGAAATAACCAGGGATTTTATAGGTATTCACCAATTACCAAAAAGCTTGGAATTACCTATAATCGGGTCGTTTTACGTCAAGTTCGATCCGGGTGCAGTTCGTCCCAATCCAACTGACACTACACGTCAGCAGCGGCACAGCACCTGAAACTGCCCTTTTCCAGGGAGACTGATTTCCTTGGGAGCACTGCCTCAACCTGATCCACCAGATCTGCCGGCAATTTTCCACCTGAAATCAGACCCCCAAAAGGAGTAGCCGATGCCGCACACGAAACCCCTGCTGATATCCATTCTGGTCAGCATTCTCAGTTTCGGCCCACTGACCGTGCAAGCTGAACAGGCCTATCAGATCATAGAGGTCAAACGTGAACTGATACCCTTGACCATTGATATCGCAGGCACTGTGGCAGCACGCAAGACCGCGCAACTCACTGCCCAGATCCCTGGACGCATCAATCGGATCGCCGGACAGGAGGGTGACAGGTTCAACCGGGGCAACGAACTGATCAGCATCAACGACAGCGCCCTGCGCGCAAAACTGGATGCGGCCGTTGCCCAGAGAGACGCGGCCCTCGCCTCCATGCGCAACGCCAACGTGCAGCTCCACCGGGAGGTCAGATCACCCCAGTCCACTGCCGGCAGCACCGCCCCTGGCGGTATGGGCATGCCTTCGATGATGGATCAGGCATTTACCAACCCGATGCAGAATATGATGGGCATGCGCAATCGGGGGGCCGAACGCCACTCCGATGTGGTTAACCGCCAGACCCAGGTCGCCCAGGCCAACACCAAGTACAAACAGGCCGAAGCGCAGATCAAGGAGATTCAGGCCAGCCTGCGGGATGCCCGTAGCATCGCCCCCTTCAGCGGTGTGATTGAATCGGTCAATGTCGAGGTGGGTGACACAGTGCAGCCAGGCCAGCTTCTGTTGGTCTACAGTGAGACCTCAGGTTTTCAGGTATTGGCCGATGTACCGGTTCGTCTGCGTCCGGGACTGAGTGAAGGAATGTCGCTTGGGGTCAGACTGGACGGCGCGGATCCCGTCATACACACCAGAATCAGCCGCATCTTCCCGGTTGCCGACCGCACCCAGCATACGGTGCGTTTCGAACTGGATCTGCCCGACAACACAGTCACCACCGTCGGCCAGTATGCGGAGGTAAGCGTACCCGACCTGAGCACACGTCAAAACAGCAATCTGGTCATCCCGAACAGCGCAGTACGTAAAAAAGGCGGGCTGCCACTGGTCTTCGCCGTCGATGCCGAGGGTATTGCCAAGCTGCGCGTGGTGCGTCTCGGGGAGTCGGCCAATGCCGGCAACACGGTGGTCCTCTCCGGCATTCGGGAAGGCGACCTGCTGATCAATAATCCACCACCAGGCCTGCGTGCAGGCACTCAGGTAGTGACGCCTGTTGAATCCGCACAAGCTCCGAACAACAATCAATAACAGGTGCCTGCCGTGTCTGAGATCGACCAGAACAACCTTGGCCTGGCGGGCAAAACCGCCCGCTCGTTCATCCACTCCCCCCTCTCCCCGCTGCTCTTCCTGGCGATGCTGGCGATGGGCATCCTGGGCCTGATGGCCACGCCCCGGCAGGAGGATCCACAAATCTCTGTGCCGCTGGTGGATATCTTTCTGAGTTATCCCGGCGCCAGCGCCCAGCAGGTGGCGGATATGGCGGTCAATCCGCTGGAACGGATCATGAGCGAGATCCCCGGCGTCAAACATGTCTACTCCGCCAGCGCCCGCGGCGAAGGGGTGGTCACCGTCCGCTTCAAGGTCGGTGAGGAGACCGGGCCCTCGCTGGTCAAGGTGCACGACAAACTTGCCTCCAACCTCGACAATATGCCCAGCGGCGTGCAGATGCCGCCGTTGGTCAAAGTGAAGGGCATCGACGATGTGCCGGTGGTAACCCTTACCCTCTGGTCCAGCGAGTTGGACGGCGGCAGTCTGCGACGTCTGGGTCTGAATCTGCTGCAGGAGTTCAAGCAGATCCCCGATACCGGCCAGGGCTTTGTGGTGGGCGGCCAGCGTGATGAGATCCGGGTCGAGATATTACCCAACAAACTCTCCGGCTCCAATGTCACTGCCGAGCAGGTGGCAAACGTGATCCGTGGCGCCAATGCCGAGAATGTAGTCGGCAACGCGGAGGCGGACAACCGTAACCTGCGGGTCTATGCCGGCAGTTTCCTGCGTAACGCACGGGATGTGCAAAACCTGGTGGTAGGCGTGAACAACGGCAAACCCGTCTACGTGCGTGATGTAGCCCATGTCAGCCATACGATGGAAGAGATCGACAACTATGTAAACTACTACACAGGCCCAGCCTATGCCCAAGCCTACGGCGAAGAGATCGTGGCGGACGGCGAGCAGGCGATAACTGTCGCCATTGCCAAGAAAGAGGGCTCCAACGGAGTCACCGTAGCCAACGCAATCCTGGAGATGGCCGACTCCCTCAAAGGACGGCTTATCCCGGACCAGGTCCGGGTGGAAGTGACCCGCAACTACGGTGCCACTGCCCAGGACAAGGTCAACGAACTGCTCTTCAAGCTGGTCGTGGCAACCGGCATCGTCACCCTGCTGGTCTGGTGGGCGCTGGGACTCAAGCCGGCGATCGTGGTCACCGTGGTGATTCCTGTGGTGATCCTGATGACGGTATTTGCCGCCTTCGTTATGGGTTTCAGTATCGACCGGGTCTCCCTCTTCGCCCTTATCTTCTCCATCGGCATCCTGGTGGATGACGCCATCGTGGTGGTGGAGAATATCTACCGGCGCTGGCTGATCGCCGGTTCTCCGGACACCAATATCGCCGTCGATGCTGTAAGGGAGGTGGGCAACCCCACCATCCTTGCCACCTTTACCGTGGTTGCCGCTCTACTGCCGATGGCCTTTGTCAGCGGCCTCATGGGACCCTACATGGCGCCGATTCCGGTACTCGGATCGGTGGCGATGATGATCTCCCTGTTCGCCGCCTTCGCATTTACCTCCTATCTGGTAATGCGCATCCGTCCCTCCATGGAGAAATTGAAAAAAGCCGAAGAGAAGGAGCACGCCTCCAACGAGAAGCTGGACAAGCTGTTTCGCAAGCTGATTCCCGCCCTGCTCGACAACAAGCGGTTAGGCTGGGGCTTCCTGATCGGCCTGATCCTCATCTTCTTCGCCGTCTGCGGTATGTTCTACACCACTGCGGTGACAGTGAAGATGCTGCCCTTCGATAACAAACCCGAGTTCGCGGTCATCATAGACATGCCGGAGGGCACCGCCCTGCCGACCACCAGCAATCTGGCCAGGGAGCTGGCGGAAGAGCTGCGCAAGATGCCGGAAGTTACCGCACTGCAAACCTATACCGGCTCTGCCCGTCCCTTCGATTTTAACGGTATGGTGCGTCACTACTACCTGCGGGAGAAGTCCTGGCTGGCTGAAATTCAGGTTCAACTGCTCGACAAAAAAGCACGCAAGCGCACCAGTCATGAGATCGCCGAAACGGCGCGTGCAACTTTGACCCCGATCGCCCGAGCCATGGGTGCGAGAATCACCGTGGCTGAGATGCCGCCGGGTCCACCGGTGCTGCAATCCGTGGTGGCGGAGATCTACGGTCCGGATGACAAAACCCGCCGAGAGGTTGCCCGCCATATGACGAAACTTTTCGATGCCGCCGAGGGTCTGGCCGATGTCGACAACTATCTGATCGAGCCCTATCAATCCTGGCGTTTCGAGATCAGCACTCGCAAGGCATCCATGCAGGGGATCTCAACCAATGCCGTCATACAGGCCCTGTCGGCCGCCATGGGAGGCTACCAGATCACCGACGTGCGCGCAGGCTCGGCACTGGAATCTACCTGGATCGTCATGCAGGCGCCCCTCTCCCTGCGCGCCAATCCCAAGGCCCTGAGCGACATGCCGGTAGCAAAGCCCGGTGGCGGCAGTGTGCCGCTGGCCGAACTGGGCCGCTTTATAAAAGTCGAGGAGGAGCCGATCATCTATCATAAAGATCTGCGCCCACTGGAGTACGTGGTGGGCGATGCGGTAGGCCGCCTGGGTGCCCCTATCTACCCGATGATCGATATCGACGAAAAATTGCAGGACTATAAGACACCGGACGGCGTCACCCTCTCCGGCACCATGACAGGCCCGCCGAGCAACACCGGCATGTCTGCCTTCGAATGGGGAGGGGAGTGGACGGTCACCTATGAGACCTTCCGCGACATGGGCGCCGCTTTCGCCGTGGCATTGGTGCTGATCTATATGCTTGTGGTGGGTATGTTCGGGAACTTTACCGTACCGGCCATCATCATGGCGCCAATCCCCCTGACTCTGCTTGGCATAGTACCCGGACACTGGCTGTTCGGCGCCCAGTTCACCGCCACCTCCATGATCGGCTTCATCGCCCTGGCAGGCATCATCGTGCGCAACTCAATCCTGCTGGTGGATTTCGCCGTGGAAGAGGTGCGCCAGGGTCATGATGTGCGGGAGGCAGTGCTGCGCTCCTGTAAGGCCCGTACCCGTCCCATCATGATTACGGCATTCGCCTTGATGGGCGGTGCGAGCGTTATCATCACCGACTCCATATTCCAGGGCATGGCGATCGCACTGATGTTCGGGGTCTTCGTCTCCACCGTCCTCACGCTGATCGTTATCCCAATGGGCTGTGTCAAAGCTGCAGAGAGCCTGAAGGAGATTGCAGCTGCACGGGATGAATGAGCAGAGTTGCCGGTTCCGCTACGCTTGAACCGGCCTACGTAAGCACCTGCAAATTATCCTTATAGTGGTATGTATGATTGGCAGCAGGCCCGATCAAGCGCAGCGGATCGGGCAATCTTGTTACTTGGAAACTATCCTATAGTGGAGAGTATCGGCTAGCTTGGTACTATGAAACCATTGGGATAACAGATGATTCGTATTGTCTTACGCTTAACCTGGATGTTGTTGGGCTGGATTGAACTGATCCTGCTTACATTGCTGCTCTATCCACTCTCATATCTTCCGGCACGCGGAAAACCCCGGCGCTGGTATATACACCTGTTCAGGCTGTGGTCCGGTGCCTTCGTGCATGCATTGGGTGTCGACCTGCGCCTACATCAGAAGAACCAACACCCGTTGCCAAAACAGTTTATTCTGATCGCGAATCACCCCTCCGCCTTCGAGGATATCGGAATTCCTTCTCTGTTCGACGTCCATTCCGTCGCCAAGATTGAAGTACGTGACTGGTGGATCACAGGCAGAATAAGTGCAGCGGCAGGAACGCTTTTTGTTCGCAGGGAATCCAAAGAGTCCCGCAAGAATGTTACCGAAGAGATTGCCAATGCACTGCGCAATGGCCTCAATATTGCGATCTACCCTGAAGGCGGCATCAAAGGGAAACGTCTGCACGATGATTTTCGCTACGGCATCTTTGATATTTCAAAACGCACCGGCATTCCGATTTTACCGGTCTATCTACACTATGAATCACAGGATGACTTTCATTGGGGCGACCAGTCATTGCCGCAAAAGATTGTTGAATTCATGCTGACGAAAAACAACCGGGTTAATTACTATCTGTACGATGCAATCCAACCCGAGCAGTTTGAAGATAAGGAATCATACTGCCAGTATGTATATGAAAAATATCAGGTGTGGCAGGAGAAATATCTTGATTGAAATGAGAAAACGTAAGCCCGATCAAGCGCAGCGGATCGGGCAATAGGGGATTAACTATCTCCCGCTTCCGAAAGCTGGAACTGCAACTTCCCGCTGGCAATCTGTTTCACCCGACCTCGATGCACGGGGCTGAGCGAGAGAAAGCGGGAGAAGAATCGCCAATAAGGTGGCGCCACGCCCATCATGTGCAAGAGCCTGAAAGCACGCACAGTCATTGGACTGCTGGATGGATCCTCCGCCGCATGGACGACATTAGGACAAACCGATACCGCCTGATTCACCCGGCGTAACAGCCACTCTTCTGAAACCGCCGGGGAGAAATAGAAAACTGATTGAGCAAGATCCATGTTCTTGGGCAGATAACCTGTCTGAAACGACTGTTCAGCCAACTCTGTGCCGGGCAGTATACGGATGCCGGTGGTGAACATCGGCAGGCAATTTTTCCAGTTCAGATGAGACTCCACGAATGAGACAGTCTCCTCGGCCGTCTCCTTGGTCTCACCCGGTGCACCGAGCATGAAAAACCACATGCTCGGGATACCTGAACGTCGCACCCGCTCGGCACACTGGCGGACTGCATCGACATCAAATCCCTTACGCATGGAGTCGAGAATGCGATCACTCGCGCTCTCCGGTGTCACCATCATTGAGTTGAATCCGGCCCGCTTCATCAGAGTCAGTAATTCATCGGAGAGATGGCGTGGATTGACCCCCATGGTGGTCAAATTCACCTTCAAATCCGAACGGATGATCTCTTCGCAGAGTTCGATGGCGTAACTTTCCGGAGAGTTGAAGACCGAGTCGATGAACTCGAAGCAGCGGGGATTTTTCACCTTCGCCACTTCCCGCATCTCTGCCACCACATCTTGTGGAGAGCGTTTACGGAATCGCCTGCCCTCGATAGTGGGATAGGTGCAGTAGGTACAGTGTAGCGGGCATCCACGCTTGGTTTGGATCGGCCAGGTTGCGCCCAGACGCTCATAGCGTTTCCAGGAGATCCATCGCTCCATGCCAGAAGCACCGAAACCGGGCAATCGTCGAGCCTGCGCCGGGATAATATCGGTAGATTCCCGAAAACAGACACCGGGAACATCGCGGTAGCGCCCCTCCCCCTGTATCTCTTCCAATAGCTGGGGAAAGACCAACTCACCCTCGCCCAATACGGCAAAATCGGCGTCGATATGGCTCAGGACGTTACACCCGAGGATCGATATCGCCGGGCCACCCAGCACAATCTTAGCGTCACTGACTTCCCGGACCAATGAGATCTGCTGCGCCAGCACATCCAGATGGGTCAAGAGGCGCTGATGCACTACGTTGTCGATATTACGTACCGAAATCGCTACCACCTGGGGCCGGAATTTCTCTAACGTGCCCCGCAGTTGACGCAAGCCATGATCATTGACCAGCATGTCGACAAACTCGACTTCGTGGCCTGCATCCAGGGTGGCGCTGGCCACATAACTCAAGCCGATCGGCGGCGCGGGAAGGAGATCCCGGACGTGGTTAGAATAGATGAAGAGTACGCGCATTTCGTGAATTCTAAGGTACTGATTTCCGACCACAGACTCGGTTCAGTATAGCGAAATCCACAACTTCATGACCAACGCTATTCGTGGGGCATGCTGATATCCATTTGTGGAAAACGATCGGCGCAGACTCCTCTCCAGCGTGCCCATATCTTCACACACTGGATCCCTATCATCTGAAATGGGTTGAAACAGTTAGCTTATATGATCAGAACAACCAAAGCGGTCAAGCCCCAAATCACTGCGGCGATCAAAACAACTGTATCTAAATGGGTTTGAGTTTTCGTACTCATCGTCATACCTCACTGCTCAATCCGGTAGTTCGATTAGCTATCTGTCATGGCTGAAAAATGACCCCATACGAAGATGTGGGTATGGGGCCAGTTTCCATGCTTACAGGTCTGTCTCTAAGGAGCATCGAGGAAGGGGCGGCGATACTGCTTGAGCATAGTGACAGCTCTTTCTACCCTTTCCCGATGATCACCATTATTCACAGCCGTCAGCAATCAGCATTGATAATTCTAAATTCGACGATAATTGGGAGTCTTGTTCTTTTTACCGCCAAAAATTTTCTCCTTGGAGTTTTTATTCAAAAAACCCATTATCCAGTTTTATCAACATCTCACCGACAACCTGGTTAAAACGAATGATGCTCAATCCCTTGTGATCACGCAGAAACTCCTCCGCATCTTCTTTTGTTTCAAGAGGAATCAACTCATGGCCCATTGGCCCCAATACATCTGAGCCGATTACGTAGAAAGCCTCATGCGCATTGATAAGCGCCAAGCCGTAATACTCCGTGACACCAATTGAATCGATGTTTTCAGCCTGGTGTCCCGGCGCCCATTTAGGCAAATCCAGCAGATATTTGAAGAGATCTTTAGCGCCGTCGAAGTGATGTGCATGCCCATCTTTATAGACAACTGTCGCTACCCATTCAGGGTACTTGGCGACAAACATGCCGCATACCGGGCAGGTGTCTGTCAGGCCAGGTTTTGGCAAATCTACCGGTCCTGAAAAGACTGGTTGTACCAGCAAGATCAAAACCAGAAAAATTATCAGAAGAGATTTGCTATCTGTTTTCATGGCTACTCGGATAATAAATGGAGGGAATTTTGGTAACCGCAAAGGCAGTGAGCAAGGAGTAAAAGCCTCCCGTCAAAATGTATCCCAATACCTTTGCGACGACCTATGACAATCAGCCCTTTTGCTTCATTTTCATCATATGTTTGCGGCGCTCTGCACGACGCATGCGAACCATGACTGTATCCGTAGCCATGCTGAGATAGGACTCCCGCAGAGCATCATCAAAAGTACCCAACTCACCGCCATGTTTCTTTTGCGCTGCCTTGGCGGCATCGGCGGAGGCGAAGGCCTTCTTGCTCTTCCTGGTCATGACGCCCTTCAGCTTGGCGCCAATCAGGTAGCTCGCCTTGTCCACTTCCACCAGCGGCTTGACCTTGGCATCAGAGCCTAAATCGGCCCCATAGATCGCCTTGGGCCCACGATCGATGTTCAGCGACAGACTGATAGCCAGACAGTGAATGGAACAGGTGCCGTCCACCAGGCCATCATCATACTGCACAAGATGACGACTGTGATGAAACTTGGTGCGGTCCATGCCGCAGTAGGGGCACTTGGGATATTTCTGCAGCTCATTTTCCAATGGATTCTCATCCGGTGCCGTCTTGGGGATAAATTGCAGTGGCGTACCGTCACCAAAACATTTCTCACCGGTAGCCTTGACCCAACCCTTGCCGGGAACCATGACACCAATGCCCTGCCCCGCTGTTGCCGAAGCCGCCAAACCGCCAAGACCAACGGCAGCCAGCATCTTCATCATATCTCTACGATCGATCTTTTTTTCTTCGCTCATGATCTACTGCTCCTGATTTTAACCAAAATATAAGTGCTTGCGGTTCAGGTACGTCGCAAGATCTATACCGCATAACAGATCTAACGGTTTTTCAGTCAGTTAACCAAATTCACACTGTTCACATAGTCCGTCAAAAACACCGTCTGCGTGATATGACTCAGCGAATAGACACTACCAGTTGGCCAACCCACGCATGATGTCGTAGAAGATCACCCCTTCGTAGACCGTCCAGAGTCCAAGCAGAACCACGCCAACTCCAGCAAGCTTTGCCATGCTGCCACGTACTTTTTGTCCAATAAATGAACCCAGAAGACTGACTGCTGCCATAGCGGGCAGTGTTCCCGCCCCGAAAGCCAACATCAGCAGCCCGGCATTTAGTGGATCTGCACTAGCAGCAGCCTTGATCGCTACTGAAAAAACCAGACTGCAGGGAACAAAGCCATTGAACAAACCGGCAACCAATGGAAGACTCTGTTTTTGATTGATAAAATCATCCCCTGAAAACCACACTTTCCGGGCTTGTTGTATTCTCTTCTTTCCAATCAGATCCAGCAGATTCAAGCCAAGGACGACAATCAATATCCCGGCAAGAATCATCAGGACTCCCTGCGCTTTGCCGACGAGACCTGCCTGCACCACCACCTGTCCAAGCAGAGCGCCGCTGACACCAAGAAGGGTATAGACCCCGATACGTGCTCCATGAAACGTCAACACGGGAAGCAGGTTGGGGAAGTTGCCATAGCGGATGAAAAATCCACCATTGATGCCGCCGCACATGCCGACACAGTGAAAGGCTCCGAAGATACCCGTGGCAAAAGCAAGCGCAAGGGTGAGCTCGCCGTTCACAGCAGTTCCTCGACAATCTTGTGGAAGAGCTCCGGCGTGGATTCACCCAGTATCCGTGTATGCAGATTACCCTGACGGTCGACAATGAAAGTGGTTGGGAGCGCGATCACACCATAACGGCGTGCCACATCTCCGTCCCGATCCAACAGCACATCGTAGGAGATATTCAACTTGCGGATAAAAGCAGCTGCAGTTTTCCGGCCCTGCCGCACATTGATTGCCAGAATAACCAGTCCCCGCTCTTGATGCAGTCGATAGACCGGTTCGATATTTTTCATCTCTGATTCACAGAAAGGACACCAGTCGGCCCAGAATCGGATGGCTACCACCTTGCCCCGCAAAGCATTCGGAAAGTCCAACGAGCCGCTCTCCAACCGATCCAGAATAAAACCAGGCATCGGCTGACCTTTGATCAGCTTTGGCGATTCATCACTACAGCCCATCAACACAACCAATACCAAAACAGCTATCGTGAAGTGGCGCATTAACTGTAGAACCTGGATAAAATTCACCACCAAACCCCCGACATCACCAGATTCGAACTCAACACAGCCCATGTGGCTATCAGATAAAACAGCCCGAAAAGACCGATGGCCACCCAGGTCAGCCGGGGGGCATTCCGTTCCACCGCTTCAGTGAGGCTCGGAAGCCGTTTCCAGGGTGCAATCATGCCAGCCCCAAAAGCCAGGGCAGTGGCAAAAAATAGCGGGATATAGAGAAAATACCCCGTATAGTCGTGACCCGATTTCAAAATACAGAACGGACAATGGTGATGCGGATGCTCGTAAATATAGAGTGACACGAACGAGACGATGGCCACCAACGCCATGACAAAAGCGATACCGCTCAGAATCGCAAACAGCGGTCCGCCGCTACGCCTTAGTCCATACCAGACCCCACTTCCCAAGGCTGCAACACCTGTACCATAGAGGGCGAACATCGCGGTTCTCGGCTGCAGACTGGAGACCTCTGCTGCCACACCTTCCGCATCTGCAGAGAAGAGCGCCCCACAGCAGGAGGTAATGACATCCGGGTCCATCTCCAGAAAGTGACGGAGTTGAACGTAAAACTCTGCCAATACCATCGGCACGATCAGCAGCAGCAGCGCGTACTTCAATTTTACCAGTGGATAATCATAACCCTGGTTGTCCAGGTAGTTGAGTGACAGCCAGGCCGCGCCGCTGAAGAATATCGTCATCTTCAGAAACAGGGTGGGCCACCCCCACTCGTTCACGTTGAGCACACCGGTTGCGCACATGGCACCCACAAACTGACCGGACATGGATTCGGCGTTGTAGATGAACAGCAACAGGGAGACCAGTTCCGAGGCAAACGCCCAGGTCAGCAGGGTCGAGATCAGATAGGTGCGTCGCTCCAGCTTCAGTTGACGTTCACTACCACTATCGATATCCCAGTGTCGAACGACCTGCAAGCCGAAACCCGCAGCCAGCAGCAACATCAGACTGACCACCGCAGAGACCAGGAGAAGCGCCATGATAGCCGGATTCAGCAGCATGGTTTACTCCTGCACAAGCAAGCCATCACACATCTCAACTACCCGGTTCACCACGGGTGAATCGAAGACAACAGGATCATGACTGGTAATCAGAATGGTCTTACCCGACCTGTATAACTCATCGATCAGGCCCATGAATTCGCGGGAGAGTTTTGTATCGAGATTGGCCGTCGGTTCATCGGCGATCAAAATCTTCGGATCATTGATCAGGGCGCGGCAGATCGCCACCCGCTGGGCCTCGCCACCAGAGAGCCACTCCACTGGGTTATCGGCCTTGCTGCTCAGGTTGAAGTGATCCAGCAGACGGTGGGCCGACTCCACCAAGACCTTATGGTCGGGCGCAAGCGGATAGGCTGGCAGCATGATGTTCTCCAGCACACTCAGCCCCTGGATAAGATTGAATTTTTGGAAGATAAAACCAAAGGTATGGCGCCTGATATCGGTCAGAAAGCGTTCCGGTAGACCGGAGATAGTTCGATCCCCAAGCTGAATGCGGCCACTGGTCGGTCGCGAGAGACAACCGATCATGGAGAGCAGCGTGGTTTTGCCGGAACCACTCGCCCCTTTAAGGCAGGTGACCTTGTTGGGTTCGATCTTCAGGGAAATACCCTGGATAGCCCAAAACTCATTTGGCCGGCCCTGGTTAAAGGCCTTCTTGATATCAGTCAGTTCAATGAACATCTACAACTACCGCATGATCGCATCGGGGTCGGTGATCGAGGCCTGCCATATTGGAATGATGGTTGCCACGGTGTAGGGAAAGACCGTAAAGAAGAAGAGCGTTGCCACCTGCATGCCGTCGATAAATGGCGTCAGCTGAAAATCGGGATAGAGCACGGCCCACCCCTTGAGCACCGGCTCAAACAGACTGGCCGATCCGTAAAAGACGTGGGCATAGGCCGCCAGATACCCGATGATAAAGGCGGCAAGCGAAATAATTGCCCCCTCCCAGAACTTCATCCTCAATACATCTCCGGTCTCCCAGCCCACCGCTTTCAGGATGCCGATCTCCCGCTTCTCTTCCGCGCTGAGACCAGATGCCTTATCCCAAGCAAATATCACGAAGGCAAGCACAGCACCGGCCAACAGGACAAAAACGATGCCCTGGCGCCAGGAGAAGATGCTGTCGTAGGTACGCAACACCTCTTCACGCAGGATGGGACGCGTATCGGGCAGTTTCAACGAGAGCTTCTCCGCAATCTTTTGCACCTCTCGCGGGTTGCGAACCGACAGCACAAGATCGGTAAAGTAACCGTCAGGAACGCCAAACGTGACCCGATAGGCCTTCTCAGAGAGAAAAACCAGATCGGCGCTGACCAGTTCCGACGCCGTATCGAGTATCTCTGTCACCTGAAAAGAGTAGGCCGCACCATCATGAGAGCGGAAAGTGATCCAGTCTCCGACACCGACCCCCCGAGTGCGTGCGATAGCCGCGCCAATAATCGTCTCCGTGGTGGAAAGTCCCTTTGTTTCATCCACCATCATGGTGTAGTTTGCCTTTACCGCGGGGTCGTAGAAATACCCCCAAAGACGCACTTTCTTCTCCACCACGCCGCGCAACCGGCCAATACGATCCAGATAGTCCGCAGGCATCAAGGCGTGCCGACCGGCCACCATGCGTTGAAGAATGATCTCCGGTGACTGCTGCAAAATAATCCCAGCCTCATGCCGTAGCGCATGGGTAAACAGCATGACAGAGGCAAGCATGAAGACTATGAGCGTATAGACAAACAGGAGACCAAAATTTTTGCCTTTGCGACGTAATAGTGAAGCCAGGGTAAAGTCGATCAGATACTTCTGCTTGCGGAAAAAATCGATCACTGACCAAGCCTCTGAGGGGGAAAAATCAATGAGCCGCTGGGAAAGTGCTCCAATGCCATCGGATGATCCTGAAACGCTGAATGCAGATCCGACTGACTCGGGTGACGCGTATAACGCGCTTCGGTGAACAAGGCCAAGTCAGTCAATCCCAACTCCGCCACCAGAGCTGAACGATGTTGCAGGTCCGCAGCTGCCGATTGACGGCGAAGTTTCGCATCCACCAGGGTAAAAATCAGACACAGAACAGCGCTGAAAAAAACTATCAGAAGTGTGTTTGATCGCCTCATGCCTGCATAATCACTATTGGAAATGAATAGCAACCAGTCTAGAGTGCCAAAATGCGGCTGCTCATTGACAACAATCAGTCTGCCAAAAAAGAAATAAAGAGTGTGGCAAATGCCACAATTTTACGGGAACGCGGGGAATCTGGCCGAATACCACACGTACCAATTCAGCACATGGTGAACACTGAGGTAACGTGTAGGTCAGGTTAGCCTGAACGCCCGATCCGCTACGCTTGATCGTGCCTACGAATTCGATAGCGGGGAGAGTGTACTAACGCAAGCTAGCTTTCTATTGCGTACTTCTTGATGCGGTACAGCAGAGTATCTCGACTGAGTCCAAGCATACGCGCCGCCTTGCTTCGATTTCCCAGAGTCCGACTCAATGCCTGGCGAATCAGGTTGGCTTCCAGTTCATCCATGTTCAAGCCGGCAGCAGGCAAGACAAAATCACCGCTCTGCTGTGACTGGGGAATCACCTCATGGCGAAACTCTCTCGGCAGGTTTTCAGGCTGGACCGCCCGACCGCTAAACAGGATCAGCATCCTTTCGCAGAAATTTTTCAGTTCCCGGACATTTCCCGGCCAGCTGTAGCGACGCAGAACTTTCAAGACTGAGCGACTGTAGTTTGGTGCATCAAGACTGTACTGGGCTGACAACTCTTCCGTCAGTCTGTTGAACAGCAGTTCAACATCACCCGGACGTTCACGCAATGCAGGCAGTTCCAGGGGAACGACATAGAGCCTGTAGTAGAGATCCCGACGAAAACTGCCCTCTTTTACCGCCTTACCGAGATCCCTGTTTGTCGCGGCAATCACCCGGACGTTCAGTTTTTCAGCCCGAGGGTAACCCACGGCCTGACACTCACCCGAATCGATAAAACGCAGCAGTTTCGACTGAATCGAGTGGGGCAGCTCCCCCACCTCATCCAGAAAAAGCGTACCACCATCAGCCGCTTTCACCTTGCCCATTTCGTCCTGAACCGCATCGGTAAAAGCACCCTTGCGATGGCCGAAAAGCTCCGACTCAGCCAGGTGCTCCGGCAGAGCTGCGCAGTTGACGGTCACGAAGGCCTTATCGGAACGCCGACTGTAGCGGTGTAACGCGTTAGCCAGCAATTCCTTGCCGGTACCGCTCTCACCAGTCACCAGCACGGTGGCGTCAGTGGCAGCAACAATTCTGGCTGCACGCAGCACCGTCTGAAACTCTGGCGCAGCCCCGAGCATGGTCTGATTCTGAATATTCATGGTAGGCATCATAAATCATTTCTCTAAGTAGGTGAAATGCCTTAGATCAAAACGTCCACGCGGGACGCAGCCTTCTCATCCTTATCCAACTCCGGACGACACACGGCAGTCCGGCTGGGATCGACAGCATGCTTGTTGACTAGAAAATCCTCCACCGATTCTGCCCTCTGGCGCGCCAACTCCAGCAACTTCTCGTCTGTGACAGATTTTGGCTTGGGGGGTAGTTTGAGTGGCTTTTTCGTCTTCTTGCCGTCTTTTGCTGTAGATTTATCGCCTTTTACTGCAACTTTTGCCGCATCTGCCTTTGCCACGTCAACCTTGGCCTGCCACGCCTCCTGACTCCGGCGATCAAACTCGACTCGATCCGCTTCTGTGGCAAAACCGCATAGCTTAATGGCGATGCCCGGACGTGACTTCAGCACTTCAGCCACCTTTTGCAGATATTTTCGATGTTCACCTTCCAACTCCCCGGAGGCTGCTGCAAAAGCGACCGGATCCAGGCGGATCGCCGAATTGCTGTCTGCCAGATGCGTGGCAATTGCTATCGCCGTTCCGTAGGGAAAAAATGCTACGCCAAGCGTGGCCAGCGCACCTGTCTTGATCGCCTTACCCAACGCAATCGAAATCACATCGCTTGGGTCTATCTGGAGATTACCCATCTCCCCGGAAACGGGGATATTCAATACGATGTTGTCGTTTTTATCCTCCAGTATGCCGAGGGCGGTATCCAGCGGCATGGAGATCTTTGCAGTGAGTTTCTGCGCCTTTTCGTCACTCACCGGAGAAACCTCAAGCCTGTTGATTTCGATCTTGTTGTCCGCCGTAATCTGTCCCTTGTCGAGATTGAAGTCCATGGTCAGGTCCAACTCGCCACTATCCATTTTATAACCAATAACATCTCCCGAATAAGAAGAGACCTTAGGTAATTCAAACGCATCTATCCCCCCTTTGATATGACCACTGGGAGGGCGATAAAAAGGCGTGTAGTCAGCATCCAATGTGAAACGGGTGTGCCTGCCAAGATTGGCGCTAAGTTTGAGACTGGTCAGCTTCTCCGGTTGGGTACTGTCTATTCCCTCTACCTCGAAAGCTTCGATGATTGTCGTCATGGCAAAGGGGGGATCGACGAAATCATCCCGCACATGGATTTTATTCTCCCCCTGCCAGACGATCTGATCGATCACAATCGGCAGCGGCATTTCGACAGCTCCCTCTGCTTGCGGTTCAGGCTGCGCCGGTTTTTCTTCGGTCTCCTCCAGTTTCTGCTCGACTTCCTGAAGCGAGACCGCTGGCTGCGCTTCGGCATCGATCTTCTCTGCCTCCCCCGTCAACAGTTCAGTCATCACCTCCTGGAAGACGACAACATTCCAGTGCCCCTTTCCGGATCTTCTCAGGGTCTTTTCAATGCCCTGTTTTTCGATCTGTTTTATGACTAATCCGTCCTCCATCGAAAATGACCAGTCGCGGAGATGGATCGATTCAGTGAACAGGATACGTTCCCCTTCCTGCTCAACGGGCGCAGAGAGTTCCAGCCCTTTGAAAGCGGTCTCCTTCATGGCCAGGCGGTTACCCTCGGTTATGGCCACCTCCGTCATCTTCAGCTGTTCCAAGGCAAACAAGACCACTTGACTGCGGGTGTCGCGAAAGGTGATGCCATCAAGTTGTGAAGCACCCTCTGCAGTGACGGCCGGCGTTTCACCGCCGGTCTTCAATGCAAAACTGCCATTCCACTCAAACTGCTCATTGGTTAGCGCCATTCCCGGATCAGGCAGATTTCCCTTAAGTGATTTCAACCCCAGGCGGCCCTCGGTTGCCAATGTCAGGGCAGCCATCTGCGGATCAGGTTGATCCAGAGAGAAATCGCCTGACCAAAGCACCTGTGCCAACTGCACCGCCCCCTGTGGAATGGAGAGGTCCACCCCATCCACCCGCAGATCGCTGTAATTCGAGAGCTGCAGTCCCCCCGCCTCATTTCTGTCCATCTTGAATCGCAGCTTGCCTAGCTTCAGGGCTGCAACCGCAATCTGCGCCTGCTGTTCCCCCGCATGGTTGATCAACAGGTGGCCCAGATCCATATCCCCCTCGACCTTGAGTGCCCGACCTTTGAGCGCGACCTCACCCTGCCAGTTGATCTTCTCCAGGGAGAGGGCATTCTGCAGATCAGAAAGCTGCAACTGATTCGTCATCACCTTGGCCCGATTGGAGAGTTCAAGCTGCCCCGCCTTATTGATGACGAGTTTGAGGTCCAAACCGCTGATCTCTACTGCCTCTGTAGCCACCTCTCCCAAATCAGAGGCACGTCCATCCATTTTCGTCTGCTGCAACCCAAGATCCCCAAGCACTTGCAGATGAAGGCCCTGAACACCTTGAGTCAGTTGAACCCTCCCCTTCCAACGGGTTGCGCCACTCGCTATCTTCATTGCAGGGTTGGGCAGATCCACCTGGGTTATTTGATGGTTGAGACTACCGTCCAGATCCAGTTCCAGCCCCGCCGCAGAGGACCAACCACCTTGCGTGCTACCGTTCCACCGGGTCGACTTATCAGTCACCTCAACCCAAGGGGTCTGCAGCTGGAGAGCATCCGTTCCCAAGTTGCCGTCTGTACTCCAAAGGAAGCGGCCTTCCGGTTTTAGTTCGACTTCGAAGGCGCTATCGATGGTTAGCTTGCCTTTTAACCGGGGCACACTCTTCGTGACCAACGTCTGAATCGGATCCAGCAAAACCTGCTCCAGCCCCAACTGCCCGGCAACCCAGGACTCATCCAGAAACGGTCTGCTCTCTCCCGTTAGCTTCAGAGGTGCCTGGTTGAGCTTGCCGGAGAGGCTGAAACGGGCGCTGTGTTGTGGCTTCCAACTCATTAAATCTTCAAGCTGGAGGCTATCGATCTTCAGCTCACTATAGAAATCGCCGTTGGTATATGTAAGCTTGGTGTTGACGATCTTCAACTGATCAATCGCAAATCCCCAAGGCTCTCCCTCTCCGCCCATGGCCTCGCCGCCAAGGGTACGTATCACGATACCGCCCAAGTGCACCACACCCTCCGCCTTCTGCTCCATACCGAGCAGCAGGCCATCGACTTCAACCATACGAAGCCGGGCGCGGCGACTGAAGAGGAAGTGCCAGACAATCTCAGCGCTGCAGTGCTTCAACTCCACGCGTCGTTCCCCCTCACCTATGGCGGAGAGTCCACGCAGATGGAAACGGCCGCTGAAGGGATTGAAATCGACATCCTCAATCTCCACCTTTCGCATCCCACTATCAAGCATGTAACTGCTGATACCCATTTGTATGCCAAACGGGATAAAGACGAGCACACCGATGATGAGCAGCGTGAACCCACCCGTTACAGCCAAAAAACGCCTCGATTTCAGCCTGGCGATTATGATTTTTATTAGCGAGTCAACGGTCATGTCACGTTTCCTTGTCTGCCAATGAAAGAGTGGGAAAAAATAAGCCTGTGGTTCCTATCCTAAACGTCTATACAGATAGACTTAAACTCACCTGAATAACTCCCGGCATCCCTTCTCTAGTCTATACCTTCCCAAAGATCAGAAGTACCTTCCTGCCGCCACCTGAATTCGCTCGACAGAAACTCAATCAAGGTGCGGAAAAATGAATATTGTTCCCCACCTGCACGGTTTTATTTCCCAGGACACGAAGACATAAGTGGGTTTTTTGTCCTTTTTGGGGCAAAAACGTGAACCTGATCTCACTTCTTCGGGGGGTGTAAAAATGCGTGCGTCGATACCGGAAAAAGTGTGAACTGGCGACTGAAGAAGTGCCGCTGTAGCACCGATATCCTGGGTAACGGAAATATAATCAACGGGTGCAGCCATGAAAGCCTTACATAACATCTTCGCAATGGTACTTACCGGAATCCTGGTTACCGCATGTGGCGGAGGTGACGCTATAAGTGAGGCGACCACTTCCAATAGGGTGGAGTTCGGCGGCAGTGTAGGCGACGGACCTGTAGTGGGCGCCACCGTGACGATCCGCAATCGCAACTTCGAAGTCATCTCCTCCACGACCAGTGACAACCAGGCCAACTTCTCCTATGTCGGTGAGATCGCCGATGAGCAGTTCCCCCTGATCATCGAAGCCACGCTTGGCATCGACCTGGTAACCAATGCACAGCCCGACTTCACTCTCACCGCAGTGGTCATGGATCGCAGTCAAACCCGCATCAACCTGAACCCCCACTCCACCATGATCGTGAAGACCGCCCTGGCCATGTCTGGTGGACTTAATCTCGCCAACCTCAACAGCGCCCGTGAAGCGGTAATCACCAAGATGAACTTCGGCCTCGACACCGCCCTGGTAACCGACCCGATCACCAACGATATCACCGACAACAATGTTGCAGTGATTACCAAGGCCAGTGAAGTCTTCGGTGAAATGGTACGCCGTGCCAGCTACTGGATCGGCAACGGCATCGATGAAGATGCAGTTTTCGCCGCCCTGGCAGCCGATTTGACCGACGGCGCACTGGATGGCATTGGCGGACCAGGCACCAACGCACGCTACACCGCCATCGCCCATGTGGTATCCGCCCAAGTACTGATCGAAGCCATGCTCAATGATCTGCAGGTCAACAATGCTTCTGCCACCCTGGCGCTGGACAACGCTATCGAGCAGATCATGGGTAACGCGGGCACTGCCAACCGCTCCACAACCACTGTGACGATCAACGACCTGATGATTGAACAGGCCAAGTTTGCACTGGCCGCAGCCAGGGCCATCGATCCGAATGTGACCTTCGATAACCTTCTCACCGTTCTCTTCAGTCTGGGCAGCGATGTTTCCACCACCGTGGTCTCCCAAGGTTTGGGAGATAGCGGCATGAGCGGCAGTGTCACTGTTTCAATCGACCAGTCCATCTCGCTTGCCGCCAGCAGCAACACCAGCGACGTCAGCAACATCAACGTGGCCGCCAACAGCCCGGTCAGTATCAATACCGATGGCGGCAACACCGATGGTGGCGCAACCCCTACTGACCACCAGCCAGTGGCTCAGGCAGATAGCGCTTCCACCATTGAGAATTCTGCCGTCACCATCAATCTGTTGAGCAACGACAGTGGCCTTGAGGATGGCCCGGTGACTCTGACCGTTTCCGGCAGCGCCAGCCACGGGACTCTGCAGGTAAACACTGACGGCACCGTGACCTACAGTCCTGCAAGTGACTATCGCGGCGTGGACAGCTTCATCTATCAGATCACTGATGCTGATGGCGACTCGGCAACCGCCAGCGTCAACCTGACCGTGAATTGCCTCAGCCAGTGCAGCTCTAGCGTACGCATTGCCTGGAATGCTAGCACCGGCGGGGATGTGGCAAGCTATAACCTCTATCACCGCACCGGCAGCGGCAACTATGGTAACCCGATTGCAGTCGGCAACGTCGTCACTCACGACCTGGATGTCGACGGGGTGGGCAACCACTACTTCGTTGTTACCGCTGTCAACCTCGGCGGTCACGAATCAAGCTTCTCCAGCGAGGTCAGCGTTCAACTCTGATTGAATCCTCTCCGGACAAGGATGCCTAATTCACGCCGGTTACTCCAACCGGCGTTTTTTCGTGATATAAAGCCCACTTTCCAGCGTCCGCTGTTGTGCTGCCGCACCATAAAATTAGACTGCCCAACACCAGATCCATGAAAACCGGCGCCACAGTCGTCTCATCCGCTTATCAACAATGATTTTTCATATCGACCCGAAACCTTTCCTGATTGTAACCCTGCTCCTGCTGGGGTTCTCCACTGCGACCCAGGCCAATCTTGTAGAGGAGGGAGCCAGACTGATCGAACAGGGCAAAACGGAGCAAGCGCTGCAACTGTTCAAGAAAGCGGCCAGCGCAGGGGACAGCCTGGGTGCATACGGTCTCGGCGTGCTCTATTTTCAGGGCATTGGCGTAGAAACAGATCCGAAAAAAGCGACCAAATGGTTCAGCATTGCTGCCGAAAATGGCCATGCGCCCGCTCAGTTCAATCTGGGAAACGCCTATCTCAAAGGTCGCGGCACAAAACAGGATATCGATAAAGCGGAATATTGGTGGCGCAAGGCATCCACGCAAGGTTATTCCCGGGCGCAGTTCAATCTCGGCTCACTGCTCACCAGCGAAAGGAGTGGTCAGGCCGACCACGAAGAGGGGATCGCCTGGTTCCGCGCCGCTGCTTCGCAGGGTGAAGAACAGGCAGCACAAAAGCTCATGGAGTATGACGAGCCGATTGCCTATGATCGGATAACGACCGACTGGCAACGTGAACCCCTCCGCAGCGAAAGCCGCCTGCTTACCCTGCCGGCAGAACACTACACCATCCATTTCCTCTCCGCCAAGACTCCTGAGACCGCAGTCCACTTTGTGCAACAACATAAGCTTCAGGGGAAGGCGCTACTGTTCCGTTTTACCAGAGAAAAGGATATTTGGACGGGGGTAGTCTTCGGGGACTATACAAGCAGGGCAGAGGCTACTGCCACCATCGAACGCCTCAATCCATCCCTGAAGAGACTGCAGGCGTGGGTGCGCCCGATAAGGGATATTCAGAAAAACATCCTGGCAGGGGATTTCAGGCGCTCCCAGTAGACGTACCAAAATACGAATCAGACTTTCCATCTCTTAAGCTGTTGCTGGTAAAAACCGGGATCCAGCACTGTTGCACCCTGCCGACCGACCAGTGCCGAGGCAAAGGAGTGGGCACGGAACAACAGGGTTTTGAGATCCCACTGGCGTAGCAGTCCGAGAATGCATACGCTGGCGAAGGCATCCCCGGCACCCACTGTGTCCACCACGGAAATCTCATCCTGCGGCACAACCGTCTCATAATCGCCGTGCTGATTCAGGGCGAAGGCGCCCCGACTTCCCCGAGTCACAATAATGAGTTCCAACGCGTGGTTCTGCAGCAAATTCTCCGCACTGCTTCGCAGATCGCCTCTGCCCTCGCTCAACGCCTTTACTTCATTCGCATTGAGTTTCACCCAGGTGCTGCCATCCAGCATCTGTTTCACCTCTTCAGCCTGCCACCAGGGCGGTCTCAGATTGACGTCCAAAAAGACAGGGGCGGGGTGGCTGATTTTTAAAGACTCCAGGGCGGCTTTTGCCTCAGGACGCCTCAAACCCAAACTGCCATGGTAGATCAGTGCCGCATCAAAAGGCGGAATTGCGCAGTCCTGGATAAAATCGTAGGCCTGGTCAGCAACAATCTCGAAATCAGGCTCTCCCTCTCTGAGGGTTACCTTCACCGTACCTGTCGGGTGGGTGCAATCGAGCTGCAACCCTGCCTCATTCATCCCCCACTGCTGCATAGTGTCCCGAATCCGCCGCCCCGAAGCATCGTCTCCGACACGACTGATAAACAGGGGGGCAGCGCCAAACGCCTGCAGATTCCAGGCAACATTGAAGGGGGCGCCACCCAATACCCGGTTGCCATCCTCGAAACAGTCAAACAGCACTTCGCCAACGATTACCGGTACAGTTTTCACGGCGTAATCCTATTCCTGCCGATTCCATCGATGGCAGGAGCGGTTTTCCTACTCCGGACCGGCGTCCAAACTTTCCTTTCCACCAAATACTTCCCGCATGATTTCAAGAAACCGCTTTGATTGAGGCGAAATGAACTTACCGCGTCGCAGCACAATGCCGTAGCTGCGATCCGGGAAATATTCTCCAAGGGGAATCTTCACGACCTTTTCATCCCCGGTCAGGCAGAGATCGGTAACGATCGAGATACCCAGGCCATTCTCGACATATCGCTTGATCACCTCCCAGCCTCCCGCCTCCAGGGTGACCTTGTAACTGGCATTGTGCTGCTCAAAAACCAGGTCGACCATGCGCCAGGTACTCAGATGGTGGGGCGGCAAAATCAGCCCATACGGACTGATGTCATTCAGGGTAACCCTCGACTTGTCCGCCAACGGATGCCCCAGCGGAGTTATCAACGCGGGTCCATAGTTCACTATGGGTTCATAAGTCACGTCGTCCGGCACTTCCAGCATGGACCCGATGGCAAAATCGGCCTCATCAGCGCGCAGCATCGTCATCCCGTCGCGCCCGGTTACATTGTGCAGTTTCAACCGTATACCTGGATAGCGTTCGGCAAAACGCCGTAATGGCTCCGGCAGGATGTAGAGTATCGTCGACTCCCCCGCCGCTATATTGAGTTCACCACTCTCAAGCTTGCCGCAAGCGGCGGAAAAGGTCTCCAGCAGCTTGTCCATTCCCTCTACGAGGGGCTGCGCCAACTTGTAGAGAATCGCCCCCTCCGACGTCAGTTTGATCTTTGGACCCCGACGTTCAAACAGCACTGTGTCGAATTCACGCTCCAGCGCCTGGATCTGCAAGGATACGGTCGGCTGACTGAGGTAGATGCGTTCTGCCGCCTCGCTGATAGAACCAGTCTGGGCAGCATGACAAAAGGCTCGCAGCTGCTTCAGGCGGTTTTGTTTGTAATAGACTTGAGGGGTGGAAGCCATAGGCACTCTATGAATTTCGCTCAACCGGGGATCGATTTATACCCCACAATAACCAATACAAGATAAAAAAACTATTTGCCTGCACAATAAAACACTCTCAACACTTGCAAGTGAGTCTTCGACCTCGTGAAAGATTTTGGGACATCCCAGTCCCCAAAATCGACTCGGCCTTCGACAGCCTGTTTGTGCCCCGGCCGTCCCGGTCACTGGCACTACGCGACAACCT
>JAESPE010000043.1 GCA_016756835.1 gamma proteobacterium endosymbiont of Lamellibrachia anaximandri
TTTCGGAAATGTAAGAGGATCGAGGAACCGGATGAGGGAAATCTTCACGTCCGGGTCTGTGGGGAGAGCGCCGGGTGACCGGTGCTTTTACCCGGAACCCCAAGGACCACCACCATCAAACCAGTTGAATGGTCCCCAGAATGCTTGTGCGGAGGAGGTCGCCAGCAAGGCGCTTCCAGCGATAACGGCAGCAGCAGCAAAACGCAGAATCTTTTTCATAATGTCTGATCTCCTCTATAAATAATGACACGGCAGAATAATCAGCGGCCGGATCTTGAGAGACTTCCTCTCGCCTGGACCGACGGCACTTACTTAAGATTCAAAGAACCTTCTCTATCAATATAGGCAGTGTATAAAAAGGTTTGGTTGATCCATATCATTAAATTAGCGGTTATTAATGGCGTCTTCCGTTAAAACACCTAATCAGCACTGCCAATTAAAGCTGACACTCAAGGACTGAGAATGCACGCAAAATCTCTTCTGGCCGATTATGGAAATGGGGCGAGAAGCGAATGCCCCCTCCGCGATAAGCGCAAACGACACCATGTTGCATAAGGCGCTGATAGAGTTCTTCATTGTCGACATCGGGTACCCTGAACGTAACTATGCCTGCCCGTTTCTCCTTCTCCTCGGGGGTAATGAGCTCAAAACCCAATCGCTTGGCCTCAGTAACAATGGCACCGGTATTCGCGGCGATAGATTGCTGGATCGATTCAATGCCGGTCTCCTGAATGATCTCAAGACTGGCGTGCAGGGCATGAATGCCCAGCATATTCAGACTTCCGCACTCAAAACGCCTTGCTGATGAGGCTGGTGTCCATCCAACCTGGTCAAAATCTCCGGCATTATGCACCATGTGCCAGCCAAATTGGTTGAGCTTGAGTTCATCACGAAGGTTTGCCCGGCAGTAGAAGAGGGCGATTCCTTCCGGTCCCAACATCCATTTATGTCCGTCGGCCACAACAAAGTCCGCTCGGAAAGCCTGTACATCAAAGGGGGAAGCCCCAAGGCTTTGGATGGCATCGACACAAAATAGAATGTCATTGTCTGCGCAAAATCTACCCACCTGTTCGAGATTTAATTTCAAGCCCGAAGCATACTGCACGGAACTTATCGAGATCAGTCTCGTGTGTTCGTCACACAGGGCGGTGAGGTCATTTTCAGGGTCTTGAGTTTGATCAAGATCCAACAATCGAAGTTCGACACCAAATTGTGACAGTGATTCCCAAACGATACGGTTGGAAGGGAACTCCTGGGCTACACTTACGATGTTTTCGCCTGGCTCCCAGTCAAGACCATAAGCGATGGTCGACAGCGCCTCGGATGTATTCTTCAATAGCGCTATATCATCCACGCTTGGTGCGTTGATCAAACCTGCCAGTTGCCTGCGCAGGTGATTTTCTGTTTTCAGCCAGTCGGGATAGTGTCGGGCGCCTACAGAGCCGTTTTCCTGGGAAAAACGTTCAACGGCTTTAACCGTTTTCTGTGGCCAAGGCGCTACTGCTGCATGATTGAGATAGATTATTGAAGGATCCAGAGAAAAAAGTGGCACAGTGCTCTCCAACTGGGTGAGGGTTATATATGAGGCTGCTTCAGGTCAATCCATCAGAATCTTGGTTGGGGCCTGTTTCAGCTTGAATGGGATGCAATTCCAGTCAGGTTGTTACAAAATAGGCACAAAATTGGACTTAAAGCCGCCCCGCCATGGACACCCATCTGATTAATTCTATAAGAATAATTTTATTCTTGCTGATTGTACTCACAGCATCCTCCATATCTGCTGCAGATGTGGAGCTGGATGAGCCTATTCTTCCTCTTCCTCTAGTCCAAGACCTGGCCCCAAAAGTAGTAGCGATAGGGGACAAGCTTTTCCACGATCCCCGCCTTTCCCACGACAACACCATCAGTTGCGCACATTGCCATCGATTGGCGACAGGTGGAACCGACATGTTGCCCAAGTCTTTCGGTATTCGTGGACAGACAGGGGCAATCAAAGCCCCAACGGTGTACAACAGTGCCTTTAATTTCGTCCAGTTCTGGGATGGCCGTGCGGCAACACTGGAGGAGCAAGTCAGCGGCCCGATCAATCATCCTCTTGAGATGGATTCCAGCTGGCTGGAGGTCGTCAATAAGTTGAAAGCCGATCCTGAGGTACTGGAGGCCTTTCATGCCCTCTACTCCGATGGCGTCACTCCAAAAAATATAAAGGATGCCATCGCTACGTTTGAACGCTCTCTGGTTACATCCAACTCGCGTTTTGACCAATGGCTGCGGGGCGATGAGAGTGCCATAAATGATGCTGAGCTGGAGGGATACCTGAAGTTCAAAGACTATGGTTGCGCCAGCTGCCACCAAGGCATGAACGTTGGAGGAAATATGTATGGATATATGGGTACTATGGGTAACTATTTTTCTGTGCGGGATACACCTGTAACAAAAGCTGATTTGGGAAGACAAAATGTCACCGGACGGAGTGAGGATCGCTTCCTGTTCAAGGTACCCAGCCTGAGACTGGCTGTCATCAATGGCCCCTATTTTCATGACGGCAGCACAGAAACACTTGAGGAAGCCATTAGAATCATGGCCCGTCATCAATTGGGCCGGGATATTCCTACAAAGGACGTAAAATCAATTATCTCTTTTCTTCGCACGCTGGTCGGTGAGCACCCAAGGCTCAATCCATGATCCAGAATCTCCTTGGCCCAAGACGCTTCCTGCTGTTTCTGTTTATTGCAGCCGCCGCTGTTGTCCTTCTGACATCATTGTGGGTTGAGGAGACGGATCAGTATGCCAAACAATCGAATCTCTTGATCCAGATGAAGGAACTCGACGCTCGTCTGGATCGGGATGTCTTGCGGGTCATATCTTTCCTATTGGTGCAATACGATCCTTTGGTGGAAACCACCAAACGGTTACGTAAGCTCGAGAAAAAAGCGAAAGATCCCAAACTCTCTTTCTATGGAAGTAAGGGTAAGAGGATGGACGATGCCATTGATACCTATTGGGCCTCAGTGGAGGAAAAGCTGCAGTTACAGGAGAGAATCAAGTCACAGGCTGCCTTTGTCCGCAATGGAATCCACTATCTACCCGTGGCTGTGCAAGATCTGAAGGAAATTGGTGATAACGTCTATGAGGAGGTTATGGCGTTGCTCAATCAACTCTATCGATACAATCTCTCCACCAGCAAGACTGAGCTCAGTCGGATTACAGAGCAGATAGAGGTTCTGAAACTACTGAATGACCTCCCGTCAACTCATAATATCACTCTGGATAACATCGTTTTTCATATGCAGGCCAATCTGAAAGGGCTTGCCCAACTCAAACAGTTGGAGGCTCGCTATCTCTCTATTCCCAGTCTTCAACAATTTGAAAATCTGCACAATATTCACGAAGCCTATCAGGCAGAGGATATCCGCCAAAGCCGGCAGACCAGTATTGTTTTGTCGGTGATTATCCTGTTCCTGCTCATGGGATTATGGCAACTGCTGCGTAAACTCGATACTGCACGGCAGGTTGCCGAGCAGTCCTGGAACAGATTGCACGATGCTGTAGGAAGTCTATCTGAGGCATTTGCGCTGTTTGATAGTAATGAGCAATTAGTGTTGCACAATAATAAATTTGAGCAATTCTATCCTTGGTTAAGTGACCGGCTCCAGAAGGGTGTTTCGCTGAAGGAACTACTGGAATTAATGCCCATTGCTTTCGAACGAAGCACGCTTGATGGCGAAAAGATTGAAAATAAAATGCCACTTGAACTCTATCTTGAGCGTCCGGATAGTCACCGGTGGTACCTGGCAAGTAATAATCTCACTACCGAAGGCGGCCTTGTCTGTGTCCGCACCGATATCACCGAGTCGAAAAAAGCCGAACTTGAACTTCACAAACTTAGCCGCGCTCTGGAACAGAGCCCGGCTTCTGTTGTCATCACCGATACGAACGGGATCATAGAATATGTCAATCCCAAGTTTGAACGGATTTCAGGATATACGGCCAGTGAGGCTATCGGCCAGAACCCCAGAATAATGAAAAGCGGCGATAAGTCTCCAGAAGAGTACAAGGAGATGTGGGACACCATTACCGCAGGCAAAGAGTGGCGAGGTAACTTTCATAATAAACGTAAGGATGGATCTATCTACTGGGAATCAGCATCGATATCACCTCTGCGTAACGAGCAGGGTGAGGTAACCCATTTTATAGCTGTTAAAGAGGACGTCACTGCACAGAAACGGGCAGAAGACATGTTGAGGATGAATGCCACGGTATTTGATACCACGACTGAAGGCATCATGGTGACTGATGCGGAAAACCGAATTAAAACCGTCAATCCTGCATTCAGTCGTATCACCGGCTATGAGCCGAGCGAGGTGGTTGGACGGGATCCCAGCATTCTCAGTTCCGGTCGTCAGAAGAAGCTGTTTTATCAGGAGATGTGGGAGACGGTCTTGCATAAGGGCCATTGGTCGGGCGAAATCTGGAACCGCCGCAAAGACGGCAGTGTCTACCCACAATGGCTCTCCATTGCTTCCATCAAGGATGATAAGGGGAGGGTGAGTGAATATGTGGCTATTTTTTCCGATATCACTCAACGTAAGGAAAACGAGGAACAGATTCGCTACCAGGCAAACTATGATGCCCTTACCGGATTACCCAACCGCTCCCTTCTGCAAGACCGTCTTTCGCAAGCCATCATGTCGGCTGGACGAGAAGGGTGGGGATTGGCACTGCTGTTCATCGACCTGGATAAATTCAAAGTCGTCAACGATAGTTTTGGCCATGTAATCGGCGACGAATTGCTGCAAAAGGTTGCCACACGCATCAAAGCCTGCGTTCGGGAAGTTGATACCGTAGCGCGTTTTGGTGGGGATGAATTCGTCGTTCTGCTACAGGACATTTCTGAACCGGAAGATGCTGCGAAGGTTGCCAGCAAAATCATCGAAACGGTCTCAAGAGTGTTTGATCTTTCAAACCGTGAAATATTTGTCGGTGCGAGTATTGGCATTACCCTCTGCCCAGAGGATGCTGATACTCCAGATACTCTATTGCAGAATGCAGATATGGCGATGTATCTGGCAAAAGATACTGGGCGCAACCGTTTTCAGTTTTTTACCGCTAAGATACAAGAACAGGTCAGGATTCGCCAAAGTCTGGAACATGACCTGAGACAGGCTTTGAAGCGAGAAGAATTTGAGCTCTATTATCAACCTGTCGTAGATGCCCGAAATGAATCAATTGTTAGTGTTGAGGCACTCCTGCGATGGCATCATCCACAACTGGGCTTTGTTGCGCCAGATACTTTTATTCCTCTTGCAGAGGAGATCGGTTTGATCGGAAAGATCGGGATGTGGGTACTGCATGCCGGTTGCCGGCAAGTGCATGAATGGCATCAGGCCGGTTTGAGTAATATTGAAATTGCATTCAACCTGTCTGGCAGGCAAAGGGAGTTGGGGTTGACTGCAAATGACATCTCTCAGATATTGCGCGAGTCAGGTCTATCCGGTGAATTCCTTACCCTTGAAATTACTGAAAGTGAGCTTATAGAGGACACAGAAGAAGAGATTACCTGGCTGCAGTCATTTAAAAATGTCGGTGCTAAATTGTCCATAGATGATTTTGGTACCGGTTACTCGTCACTTAGCTATTTAAAACGTTTCCCGGTGGATATTTTGAAGATTGATCGGGCTTTTGTAGTTGATCTGCCTGACCACCAGGATGATGCTTCTCTCGTTGAGGCAATTGTTGCCATAGCAAAAAGCCTTAACCTCAAATTGGTAGCAGAGGGTGTAGAAACCCGAGCCCAAGCAGAGTTCCTAAAGAAAATTGGTTGTGATTATCTACAAGGCTACCATTTTGGTAAACCAATGCCTGCAGCTGAACTCGCTGAAAAGATAGGTGTCGCTATCGATCCGGCTCCCTGAATATTTTTCCGATAAATTTGGGATATTGAAAATTGGCATATGTTCATAATATTTATTATGTTAAATCGTAAATATTCTAAATTCATCTCTGATGAATCATTAAACTGATTTGATTCGCCCCCTGTGATTTTATTACGGGCATCCCTGCCCTTCACCCCTTCCGGGGCAGCAGAGCTGCTCAATCCGCTCCTGCAGATTAGTCGCTTCAAACGGATAAACCCGACAGCCTCCAAGAGCGCAACTGCGCACCTCAGCGTGATCTTCTTGGGCGTGGCGCTGGTCTTGCTGCAGGCCGACCAATGCCACCGGGTGGCCTGGCAATTGGATGCGCAGGCTTGGGTGGCCTGGAGATGGGTGGCTTGGGCCGATCGGGTTTCCCTGGTGGTGGGTTCACGATAATCGTGTCGCCGCCACATCCCCAACAAGGGTAAGGGTCGTAGTAGCCACCATAGTAAGCGCCGTATGAAACGGAGCCGCCAACGGATGAGGAGCCAGTGCTCGAACATCCTGTCAAAAACACGGCACCCAGTAACAGGATGAGGCCAAACATTTTTCGACGGAATAGTGTCATGATCACTCTCCCCCTTCGGTGGTAATACCAGGCCATTTCTGAATCATGAAGAGTGCCCCGGAGGGGTCAGCAAGCAGTGCGGTCTGCTTGTCTTTTTCAGCTGTCCCAGACTTTACCAGTACCCTGCCCCCCAGATTGGTTACAACATCCGAAATCTTTTGTGGATCGGCAACACGGATTACAGGCACCCACCGCTGCTCTAATTTTTTATCGAACACCCCTCTGACGCCGGCACGCCATTTTCCATTCATTTTCAGAATCCAGTAGTTCTCCCGGTTTTCTCGTGAGGAATAACCCACCAAGGTTTGGTAGAAATCTAGTGAAGTCGCGGGATCACTTGACCAAAGTTCATCCCAGAGCCAGTCGTTGATGGCGGGTTCCTTATCTTCGGGATCACCGCTGGCTGATCGAAGAAGCAGAATTTGTGCGCCTTGAGGGTCGCTGATCAAGGCACCTCGTCCTCGGTGGCGCATATTTGTAGGCCCCTCATGTATCTTGCCTTCCTGCTCACGGATGAACCCGGCAGCTTGATCGACATTCGATACTGAGAGTGATGCGATCCAGCGAGCAATACCTCGACCATTAGGCTTTGGTTTGATTTCGACCATGCCGCCGATTGCCTGCCCGTCCCGCATTACAACAGTATAAGCACCCTGGTGCTTGAAGCCCCATCCAAACAATTGCCCATAGAAGTCTTCAGCCTGTGCCACATCCTGGGTCAGCAGGTCATGCCAAACTATTTTACCGGGGAGGTGCTTGTGTGTGGCGGGAGAAGCTACAGGCGTCAGATCCAGCGTTGAGCAGCCGTTGAGCGCTGCAAAAGTGAATAACAGAGCAATAATCACCATTGAGGGTGCGGCATGTCTGCGAAATCTCTGTGTACGCATCGTCATTATCCATAACTCCAGGTAGCCTGGGATGCATAATATACTTGGGGAGATTCAATGTCCTAATGAATTTAGGACAGGGTGGGATATTCCCGAAGATGTGCCGATTCCATAGAATGGTTTTGCACACAAAAGCATAGCCCGAATGGGCCTGGCAGATATTTTGCTGCTGGAGCTAACCTAAACATCCCCGCGTAAACGCGAGGATGTTAGCAATCACGCCTGGCGAAGACGCGCGTAGATCTTATCCTTAAGGTCGGTACGCTTGTACTTCATCGCTTCGATGCTTTCATCCGCGATGGGCTGTCCGCGCTCTTCGAGTTCACGGATTTCGTTGTCGAGTGTATCGTGCTTCTTCACCAGCTCAGCAAATTCTGTGTCTGCTGCACTGAGTGCCTCGAGCTTCTTGTGGAACTCGGGGAATTCATGGTCGATATCGTGGTGTTCTGAAAGCATGTTGCCCTCCCTCTTTTCTCTTATCAGGGTCAGACCAGAATGATTTCTGCACCGACCCTTTATTAAAAGCAGGGATTACCGAATCGGCTTATCCGGCAATCCCTTCTTGAAGAACCATTAACCTTGGCGCGCCTTGACTTCCTTGATCACCTGCTCCGCGACACTGTTTGGGCAGGGAGCGTAGTGCGAGAACTCCATGGAGAACTGACCGCGACCAGAGGTCATGGTCCGAAGGTCTCCGATGTAGCCAAACATCTCACTCAGAGGGGCATCAGCCTTGACGCGGACGCCTGTGGCGCCTGCTTCCTGAGATTTGATCATGCCGCGGCGTCGGTTGAGGTCACCAATTACGTCACCCACGTGGTCATCAGGGGTGAAGACGTCGACCTTCATCACAGGTTCAAGCAACTGGGGACCTGCTTTCGGCACAGTCTGACGATATGCCGCCTTTGCAGCGATCTCATAGGCGACCGCTGAGGAGTCTACAGCATGGAAACTACCATCAACCAGGGTGACCTTCACATCGAGCAGCGGGAAGCCAGCCAAGGTACCCTCCTGCATGCTGAGCGCAAAGCCCTTTTGCACCGCGGGCCAAAACTCACGGGGGACGTTACCACCGGTGACCACGGACTCGAATTCGAAGCCACTGTTCTGCTCGCCGGGTTCAACAATGTAGTCGATTTTGGCGAACTGACCGGAACCACCGGTCTGTTTCTTGTGAGTGTAACTCTCTTCGATACGTTTGGTTATCGTCTCGCGGTATGCCACTTGGGGCTTACCAACGGTAACCTCTACTCCGTGTGTACGTTTGAGGATGTCGACCTTGATGTCGAGATGCAGCTCACCCATGCCTTTTATTATCGTCTCACCACTCTCCTCGTCGGTTTCTACGCGGAATGAGGGATCTTCCTGCATCATCTTGTTGAGTGCGATGCCCATCTTCTCAGAGCCACCTTTGTCATTCGGCGAGATAGCAATGGAGATAACCGGATCAGGGAAAACCATGGGCTCAAGGGTGGCAGGTCGCTTCTGATCGCATAGCGTGTGGCCCGTTTGAGTGTTCTTAAGACCTACCAGGGCGATAATGTCGCCAGCCTGGGCAGAACTGAGCTCCTCACGAGAGTCGGCATGCATCTCCACGATACGGCCGACACGTTCGGTCTTGCCGGTGAAGGTGTTGAGCAGTGTGTCACCCTTCTTCAGTCGGCCTGAGTAGATTCGGGTAAAGGTCAACGCACCGAAGCGGTCGTCCATAATCTTGAATGCCAACGCACGCAGGGGGTATTCCGGGTCGACAAGGGCATACTCACCGGTCTCGTTACCTTCCATATCGACCTCAGGCTGAGGCTTGACCTCCACCGGGTTGGGCAGGTAGTCAACAACAGCGTTCAGAATCGGCTGGACACCCTTGTTCTTGAAAGCGGAGCCGCAGTAGGTGGGGAAGAAATCGAGTGCGATGGTACCCTTACGAATGCAGGCCTTGATGGTATCCATGTCAGGCTCTTCGCCTTCCAGATACATCTCCATCGCATCATCGTTCTGCTCGACTGCCGCCTCGATCAATTTCTCGCGCCACTCTTCGACCTGATCAACCATATCGGCTGGCACATCCTGGATTTCGTACTTCTCAGGGTCACCTGAGTCATCCCAAATCCACGCTTTACGAGTCAGCAGGTCTACCACGCCGACAAACTGATCTTCAGTACCGATGGGCAATACCATGACCAAAGGGTTTGCGCCCAGTACCTTTTCCACCTGATCGACTACACGGTAGAAGTCGGCACCAATGCGGTCGAGTTTGTTGACCAGGATGATGCGGGCAACCTCGGATTCATTGGCATAGCGCCAGTTTGTCTCGGATTGGGGCTCAACACCGCCGGAACCACAAAAGACGCCTACACCGCCGTCAAGCACCTTCAGTGAGCGATAAACCTCAATAGTGAAGTCAACGTGTCCAGGGGTATCAATGATGTTTAGACGGTGCCCGTTCCACTCGCAAGAGGTGGCAGCGGACTGGATGGTAATACCGCGCTCCTGCTCCTGCTCCATGAAATCAGTGGTGGCCTCGCCATCATGAACCTCACCAGTCTTATGGATCTTGCCAGTGAGCTTCAAAATGCGCTCTGTGGTGGTGGTTTTACCAGCATCCACATGGGCAAAAATACCGATATTTCGATAATGGGTGAGGTCTGTCATTTCTGTTTCCTAGTAATCCCAACTAAATCTTGGTGGGCATTGAGACGATGCCACGCCAAACACAGGCGATAGCTTTGCGGATGCAGACCCTACCAGTAAAGATGCTGGTGTCAATACTGAATCTGCATGTGAGCGGGAATATAACCCCTCTTCCAACCGTGAAAAACCTGTGGCGATGGGGATTTTACTTGAATTCCCTCTTGTTTTCGCCCTGAATTAATCAATTAAACACATTCATATTGACCAGCAAAGCATTGAATCGCAAGAATTAATTAAGTCAGTATTATTGTCTTGATAGCCTCGTGTACTTAAGAGTCACCTCAGAAATTATTAGTTGGTGAGCAAATCACAAAATTTCAGGCTAAATAGTGGATGAGCGAAACATTTACCGCACAGGAATTTAATTCACCTGATCCGGTGGGACGAATATAAAGTCAGTATTGGCTGAAGAATTATCTCGTTTGCGCTGATGGAGGTCTCGATAGGTGAAGTGTGGCACCAGGTGTTAAATGATTTCTCGAGAACCAGCCTTGGGACATCTCTAGAGCATAGAGGGCCGGTTTTGCAGAAGGATAGGACTTTTCGCCATCGTCAGGCTCCATTGAATGGATATTGATGAGTTTTCGATCTTGGTCGAAAAAAGCGACATCCAGTGGTATTTCCACGTTCAGCATCCAGATATGCAGAATCTTCTCTTTGGGAAATATAAAGAGTAACCCTTCGTTAACACCTAGTTTCTTCCGAAATGAGAGTCCCCGCAGGCGCGATTCCTGATCGTCAGCCACTCCGACAAATGCCGGAATAGCACCAATTTTGATCACCTCATTTTCTATTTCGCTGCATCCGCCAAGGACAGTGATAATCAAAAAAGCAAGTGTGGGGCGTAGCAGTGGTTGAAACAATGGATTTTCCCCTCCAATTGCCGTGATGCATAGAGGGTCCTGTAATTAACTATTGATCGTGTGATGTCTCACTTAGATTAAGCTGCTCGCGATATTCCTGGAGTAATCTTTCGGCGTCTTCAACCTGCTTCGGGGTCATCGCGGAGGATGCGGCATCCTGAAACCGCTGACCATATCTATCACCCATTTGGACACTCAATCCAAACCAGGCATAAGCTTTCACATAATCTTTCTCTGTTCCCAGACCATAGAGATACATACTCCCAAGTTTACCGAAGGCACGCTCATCTCCCGCAAATGACGCGACGCGAAATTCGTTGAAAGCGGTCTGCCTGTCACCCTTTCGGTTGGCTTCCATTCCCTCTTCAAGTCCCGCTTGGCTGGGGAAGGTGGCAAAAAGAAAAATCAGGCTGCAAACTGCTATCAATCGTTGTTTTGGATTAATCATCAAGAAAATTCGTAGTAACAATGCTTGGAATGCCACTCATCCTACAAAAAACAATGGGATCCGGCAACGCGCTGAAAATTAGTTCATTACTTTGAAGTTGTGCCAATTTTTCAACATGTCCGAGAAGATCTCCATGGGGACGGGCTCATGGAACAAAAACCCTTGCACTTCATCACAACCTGAATTCTGCAGGAATTTGAATTGGTCAAGAGTTTCAACTCCCTCCCCTATGGTTTTAAGATTGAGATACTGTGCCATCGAGATAATTGTTTTTGTTATCGTGGCGTTATTTTGATCGGTTGAAACATCCTGAATAAACGATTGATCAATCTTAAGTTTGTCGATCGCCATTTGGTTAAGATAGGAGAGGCTTGAGTAACCTGTGCCAAAGTCATCTATGGCAATGTTGACTCCCTGCGCTTTCAATTGGGTCAACGTGTCTTTCACTTCGACAATATTTTGCATGAAGGCCGTCTCTGTCATCTCCAACTCAAGGTAGTGTGGGCTTAATTGGGTATCACCCAAGATACTGTTCACCTGGTTGAGAAAATCGGTTCTGCGGAATTGAACAGGTGAAACATTTACCGCAATCGGAATCTTCGGCAAGCCTGCGTCATGCCAAATTCTGTTACGGCAACATACTTCCCTTAGAACAAATTCGCCCAGCGAAACTATCAGCCCTGTATCTTCAGCGATTGGAATGAAATGGTCGGGCAGGATATATCCACGTTCAGGATGTCGCCAGCGCAACAGCGCCTCGGCACCAATCAATTCGCCTGTTTGAATGTCGATCTGGGGTTGGAAAAAGAGTTTGAATTGATCTCTCTCCATGGCGATACGCATGTCGTTTTCCATCGCCAACCGGTCTCTTACCTGTGCCTGCATCTCTGGAAGATAGAAGCGTATGGCATTACGCCCCTCCTCCTTGGCTTTATACATGGCAGTATCTGCCCGGCGAATAATGTCCTCGGCAGTCTCCCCATCCCCAGAAAAAAGTGTTACGCCAATACTGCTGGTCGTGTGAAGTTCATATTCCCTGATGTGGTAAGGTTCAGCCAGGCTTGCTTTGAATTTCTCCGCTATCGATAAAACCTTATTTGTAGCTGATTCTTGATCCGGCCCCAGTTCATTCAGCACCATCATGAACTCATCGCCACCCAGACGGGCCAAAGTATCGTCTTTTCTGACCAGTTTCTTCAATCGCCGGGCAAACTCTTTCAGCATCCCGTCACCTACGAGATGTCCCAGTGAGTCATTGATATTCTTAAATCTGTCCAAATCCATGAAGACGCTTGCACCTATGGAACCGCTTCGGCTTGAGCGTGCAAGAGCCTGATTGAGACGGTCAAACAACAATACTCTATTCGGCAGGCCTGTCAGACTATCGTGATAAGCGAGAAATTCGACCTCGGCTTCTGCACGTCGCTGCTTGCTGACATCAACCATACTGGACAGGAAGTGGATGATCGTGCCTTTTTCGTCTCTAATCAGGCTGATACTCGTCCATTGAGGGTAAACCTCGCCATTTCTGCGTTGATTCCATATCTCTCCCTGCCATGAGCCCGAGTCAGTCAACTGCTTCCATAGATTGCGGTAAAAACGATCATCATGTCTACCTGACTTGAGGATGCTCGGTGTCTTACCGAATACATCTTCTGGCGAATAGCCGGTCATCTCAACAAAACGCCTGTTTACTCGCTGAATCCTACCTTGGTCGTCAGTGATGATCATTGCATCATGTGCTTCAAACACCATGGCTGACAAGCGAAGTTCTTGTTCCAACGCTTTTTGTGACGTTATATCGTGAAGCGTGACGACAGCACCAATCCGCTCCCCTTCTTTATTCGAAAGTGTTTCTCCATTCGCCAGAAGTGTACGTTCTGTGCCACCATTTGGGGGCGAGACAAAAACCTCCTGCCCGCGTACCTTTCCATCTTGCAATGTGCGATACAGAGGAGATTCATCACGTGCGAGTAAGTGTGCTCCATTCGCACTATGCAAGCCATATTGAGAAGCGCACTCGTTAACTGGGATATGAAGTTCGCTACTACCCAGAAAGGTTCTGGCAGCGGGGTTAAAGAGCGTTAAATGACCATCCTTGTCGCAGACAACTATACCGTCGGATATCGATTCCAGGATCGTATTTAGAAATTGGCGCTCTTCCTTAAGCGCTTCTTCGGCAAGTTTACTCACACGAAAAACAAATAGAACTTTTTGGAAGAAAAGGTAGTTAACCAATATGCCGGCCAAAAGAACGGCCAGGTGAATTCCTATCAGAATCCATGCGGCATTATTGGTCAATGGCAGACTATAGAGATTCCACAGAATAGAACATAGGATTAATAAAACCCAAAGGCCATACATCAGAAGGGAATAATTCCGCATTCCAAAAGTGTGATTTATTATTGGTATCTGCATTTATTGTTGAATCACACTTGTCTTGCTAAGCATTAATAAACGTATCTTGTTTTGCAGCCCAGGCAACTATTGAATCCCTGAACAATTTTGTCGTTGGTCTTCAATTAATCACTTAAAATCAACGCCCTTTAATAATTTTTCATGCAATTTGTCAATAGTATTAACTGAGAAAGGCGGTCACACAATGGTGGCCGCCTTTCCTTGTAAACCAACAGATTTTCAGGCGATCTGTTATTGGTTGCTCATAGGTGATGGACGCCCATAAGGATAGTAGCCCTGTCCCCAACCCGGACGGTATTGCGCGGGCGGTGGCGCCATTGCATCCCGCAACTCTCGTTCAGCCTGAATCAGGTTGCGCATGGCGTTCATTTCGGCCTCAGCTGCCTGACGCAGATCGTCAAATTCCTTAAGGATGCGAGTCACAGATTCTGACCTGACAATCACTGGTGCTGTACGGGGCGATGCCGCAGCAGCGTTGGGGGTGCTGGCGTCGTCAGCTGGGCTAACCTCTGAAGCAGTCGCCGTGGCAGTTGCCACTTCAGTCTCAGCTGTGGCGGCAACACTTTCTGTCGTTGGTGCTGCTTCTGGTTCTGGAGCGGCAGTTACTTCACTGGCAGATTCCTTGCTATCCGCATTCGCACTGGACTCCACACTCACTGCTGCATCTGTAGCAGTTGATGCCGTTGCCTCATTAAGTGCAGCGCCTGCAGCTTCAGTCTCGGCTGCAACGCTGTCAACCGTATTTGCAGAGTCTTCTTTGCCGGAAGTTTCGGCACTCTCAGTTTGAACCGCCGCACTAGCGGGCGGGCCACCTGATACTGTTCCAAGAATTTCTGCAGCCTGTTGAGTGGTTTCAGTCGTTGTAACCTGTTCAGAAGAGGTTTGGCTCTGACCATCGGATCCAGCAGCCTCATCGCCAGGATGTTTTGCTAGAGAGCGAACATAGGCAAAACCAATAATAATGATCAGTAGCCAGAAGACAATTTTTGGCCAGAATCCCGCTGAACTGCTGGGTGTGGTTGTCATTTCCATCTCCTCTTTTTGCGTTTTATCCGGTTCTTCAGTGTGACTCTGTACCGCTTTTTTTTCTGTGGAAAGGACAGCAGCAGCGGCAGAAGCTAAATCAGAAACAGATGAGACTGTAGGGTCTGTTTCTGCTTTAGGGGTTGATTCTACGACAACAGGTTGTTCAGCAGTGGCTTCTGTGGGCTTGGTATCTGGTTTTGCAGCGGGGGCGACCTTCTTAGCCGGCACCGATTTTTTGGCGGACTTTTTCTTTGCAACTTTCTTCTTCGCTGCTTTCTTGGCAACCTTCTTTTTTGCGGCTTTTTTCTTCGTGGTTTTCTTTTTAGGTGCAGAGGACTTGGGGTCGGTCACATCAGTCTCTTTCTCATTTTCTGCCATCGTCACAGTTCCTCCAGATCATACAGGCCCTTGGCAATTCGCCATATCCTAGCATAGCACTAGCAAAATTACTTTGGATAGGAATTCCGGGTCATATCCCTATTACCATCACCAGCGTTTGCCTCAATCAGCCATCCAGCTATCCAGCCTCTGGTCAGGGTTTCCCGCACGATAACCTGGACCCAATCCCCGTTACTGCCTAGTGTGATCATTGCAGCACCACTCTCCACAGTGGAGACCAAACTATAGTCAGTGCCCGGCCCTGATCGTAAATTAGCCCGCTTAACCTTCACGCTTGCAGTTTCACCAATCCAGGGTTCTGATACTATTTTTTCCAAGCCCTCTTCCACGCCCCATTGGCCGGCATGAAGCAGATTCCTAATGTACTCTCGGGCGTCTTTATGCCCGCCTCTTGCCGCCATCAAATACCAGTGAAGGGCCTCCCGTTCGTCCTTTTTTATCCCTTCGCCAGCGGTAAAAGCGAGGCCTATGGCAAACTGGGCATCTTGATGTCCGCGTTCAGCGGCTCTTTTCCACCAACTGATGGCTTTATCGATATCGACCCTCAGTCCATTCCCATTGGCATAGAGCCAACCAAGATTGTATGCGGCATCTTTATGGCCTTCCACCGCCAGGGGATTCCAGATACAGAATGCCTCGGCAAAGTCTCCTCGCTGCAATGCGATCAATCCCAAATCAAAACGGTCTGCTTGGGAAACATTGCTGTAAAGCAGGATGACAAACAGGAAGATCAGCACCATCCATTCTGTGCGGGGTTTGAGCCGGAATCCGTTGGTCTGCTGAGGTATGAGATGCATTGGGCCTCTAAGTCGTCTACGAGCTAAGGAGTTCCTGTATGAACTGGGCTCACGATCCGAGTTTGCAATTTGATTTAAGGCTCTTCAGTAGTGCTGAAGGAGTCTGGTAACCAATCTGTTGACGTCGGACATGCCGGTTTTCAGGTTCTTTTCTATCGCTTCCATGCTAATTGGATCATCACTTTTTCCAGCCGCCCAGTTTGCTACTACTGCGCAACAGGCGTAACAGAGATCCAGCTCTTTGGCCAGCGAGGCCTCTGGCATTCCGGTCATGCCCACGATGTCACAACCGTCTTGCTCCAAGCGATGTATCTCCATCGCTGTTTCCAGCCGCGGCCCCTGAGTAGCTCCGTATGTACCACGGGTAGTCAACGGAGCTGACACCTCCTCTCCTGCTTCAATCAAAGCTTTCCTTAACGGTTCACAGTAGGGATTGGTAAAATCAATATGCGTAACCTGATCGAGATCATACTCAAACAGCGTATGTTCCCGCCCATAGGTATAGTCGATAATCTGATCAGGAACAACAATCTGACCAGGCCCCATATCACGGGTAATCCCCCCCACGGCGGCGATAGCAATCACAGCCTCAACACCGATATGCTTCAGCGCCCAGAGATTTGCCCGATAGTTCACCCGGTGCGGCGGGATTGTGTGGGAAGGGCCATGGCGCGGCAGGAAAATCACCTCTGTCGAGCCGAAAATACCATGTGTCAGCGTCGCTGAGGGTTCACCAAACGGCGTATGTGATACCTCACGGTGGGTGATTTCCAGATCAGGAATCTTATCCAGACCCGTTCCGCCAATGATGGCCAGTTTCGTCATTATTATTTTCCCGGCAACAATATCTTATAGAGCGATTCTAACCTAGTTTCCAGGACAAAAAAAAGCCGACTGAAGCTCAGTCGGCTTTTTCTGGACAGGTCGGACTATCTTACTGAGCGATCAGAGCTCCTCTGCATGACCAGCAAGGTATTCTGCGACACCATCAGGTGTGCCCTTCATGCCGGCATCACCTTCCTTCCAACCAGCGGGGCAAACCTCACCATGCTCTTCGGTGAACTGCAGCGCATCAATCATGCGCAACATCTCATCGATATTACGGCCAAGGGGCAGGTCATTGACGACTTGGTGACGTACTACACCATTTTTATCGATCAGGAATGAGCCGCGAAATGCAACACGGCCGTTGGGCGTCTCTACATCATAGCTCTTGCAGATAGCATGATCGAGATCAGCAACCAGTGGGTATTTTACAGCACCGATTCCACCGTCATTCACAGCAGTGTTACGCCAGGCGTTGTGTGTAAAGTGGGAATCGATTGAGCAACCAACGACTTCTACACCACGCTTTTTGAACTCTTCCAGGCGATGATCGAAAGCAATCAGTTCTGAGGGGCAAACGAAAGTAAAGTCGAGGGGATAGAAAAAAAGTACGGCATATTTTCCATCGGTCGCCTCTTTAAAGTTGAAGGCATCTACGATAGTGCCATCACCCAGCACGGCAGGTGCAGTAAAATCTGGAGCCTCACGGCCAACAAGTACGCCCATTTGTTTACCTCTATTAATGGAATGTCTGGACAGATGTCCTGTAATAAAATTCAGTGGAGCCAGTCCCTGAAGTTGCACGAAATCTTAAGTGTTTTTGTCAGGAATTAGAATAAGAATAAATTAAAGTCAGCGATTAATAAAAACTATCGGTATGGAATGCCTTACATAGGTTTAACCACGAAGTACACGAAGAAAACCTATTGTAAAATAATTACTTACCTTAGTGCTCTTCGTTTTCTTTGTGGTTAGATATGGGTTTCCTGACAGACAAAAAACAAAAAAGGGGCCAAAGGCCCCTTTTGATCGGCAATCGCTAAAGTGTTATTGCGCGGCAGCCTGACCGTAGATGCCGTTGGATTCGAGCGTAGGTAACAAAACGGATTGCTCACGTTCAATACGCTCATCCACCATATCGAAAATTTCGAAGGTGTCGGCAATAAAGTCATCGGTAAAGTTGAAGTCGCAATTCTTCAACCATTTCTGATGGTAATCGTCAAACTGCTTACGCATGGGTTTCTGGCCATTGAGGAAGCCCCATGCCATGGATTTCAGCTTGGGATCTTCATGCGTCAGCAGCTCAGGGTAGATTCCCTGATCCTGATCTGCCATATGGTCTTTCATTTTCGCTGATAGATCGCATATCAGCTGGTATGCGGTTTTTGCATTGGGTCGAATCTTCAACTGATCCTTGGTCATCATAGCCCGCAGGTCACTGATCATCTCATGCAACTCTGCATGACGTGCTTTAAGGGTTTTAATGGACACTTCTCCATACCTCCTGATTTTCTGACAGGCGAGAGGCCTCCGGAGAGGAATCTCGCTCAAACTTTAACAGCGGCATTATCCGCCAAAATGAATCTCTGGATTCCTGATCTGGGCCAGGTTGTTCCCGATATAGAGATCTTGGACCAATTCCTGAAAAATGGCAATAGACTACTAATTTTATTGGATTTTTTTTATTTTTTAGGGGGGTTAACCCTTATCGAGCAATGACGGCACAAGGGAAAACCCTTGTTTTGTTTGGATGTGTTCAGATCAATAGGCTATTTTGCGACCGCGTAGATGCCCGCGACATTGCGCAGATAACCCTTATAATCCATTCCGTAACCAAATACGTAACGGTCTTCCACCTTCAGGCCAGTGAAGTCAGCCTGAATAGTGCTATTCCTAACCCGCACTTTCTCCACCAGGACAGCGGTATAAACGCTTCGAGCACCCGCTTCCCGGCAGGCATCCTCAATTGCTGCCAAGGTGATTCCCTCATCCAGAATATCGTCGATGACCAAGACTGTTTCCCCTTTCAAGGAGGTGCTGGGGTGGCCAATCCATTCGAGTTGGGTCCCTGTTGTTTCAGCCCCATATCGTGTGGCATGGATATAATCCTGGCGTAGCGGAAATGTCAGACGGGTCAATAGGTGTCCCATCGGGATCAGTGCCCCGTTCAGCACACAGAGCACCACCGGGTCTTCGCCTGCCAGCTTGCCGGTGATCTCAACCGCCATTCTGTCGAGCGCCAGCTCTACTGCCTCCTGGGAATGGAGCAGATCAGCAGTTTGCATGACCTCAGCAGCCTGTTCCTGAGTAATTGCCATTATTCTCTCCGGTTTCACCCCAAATCCAGGTTGAGTGTGGTGTCAGCCTCCACTGCCGACAGCGATTTCACGGCGTTGATCCAGCGCGGGTCCATATGCAGTTCCTGTCGACTGAAATGGCCGCGGCCGTGCATGCGTATCAACCTGAGATGAGCTGCCGGATCATTGTACTCCTTTAAGGAGTCGAGTACTTCGGCAGCGGCATCCTGATTGTTGCAGACCAAAACCATGTCGCAGCCAGCCTGTAACGCTGCAAGCGCCCTATCAGCATAGCTGCCCGCATTTTCTGCTGCCGCCATACTCAAGTCATCACTGAATATAACCCCCTGAAATGCAAGTCTTTTTCGCAACATATCCTGCAGCCAAAATGAGGAGAAACCCGCCAACTTACTATCAACCCGGTCATAGATTACATGCGCCGGCATGATGGCTTCCAAGCCGAAGTGGATCATCCTTTCAAAAGGTCGAAGGTCTCCCATTTGAATATCCTCCAAACGACGATTGTCGATGGGTAGTGCCAGATGAGAGTCAGCCTCCACACCACCATGACCGGGAAAGTGTTTGCCCACTGAGGCCATTCCTGCCTCACGTGCACCGTAAATCCAGGACTGGGAAAGTTGTGCCACAACCTCAGGTTCCGCTGAAAAGGCCCGATCACCGATCACCTGACTAATTCCCAACCCCAGATCAAGCACCGGCGCAAAGCTGAAATCGACACCGGCTGCACGCAATTCAGCCGCCATCAGCCAGCCACCCTGCCCCGCCAGCTCCAGCCCCCTCTTTCTGTTGAGGGCATATTGCTCGCCATACCAAGCCAACGGTGGCAGATGGGTGAAGCCGTCACGAAAGCGTTGTACCCTCCCGCCCTCATGATCCACGGAGATCAACAGATGAGGTTCCCGCAAGGCATGGATCTCAGAGGTCAGTTCGAGCAACTGCCCGGGAGTTTCGAAATTTCGGGTGAATAGAATTACCCCTCCAGTAGCTGGATGCAGCAGACGTTCGCGATCTTCGGGAGATAGCGATCCACCACTCAGATCGAGCATGACAGGACCAAGGCTCATAATGTTATTCAGGCAAATTCCATTCAACTTTTTCCGCAGTATGCCGCAAAGATCATCAAGGGAAAACAATATGCGATTGAAATCGTCCGTTTTATAGACTGTCAAGATGAGGAAAAGGTAACTACCATGCGCCAGATCAGTGTTCTGCTGTTGTCACTGTTGTTGTTTGCCAGTTTGGCATGGGCTGAAGATGAGGCGCCCCCCACAATCAGCTACTACGAGGTCAAACCCTCTCTTGTGGTTAACCTTGCCAGCGGTGGTAAGTACGCCCGCTGCGATATCCAGTTAATGACCAAAGATGACGATTTTCTGGAACAGCTGAAACTTCACGGGCCGGCTATCCGCCATACACTGCTTATGTTGCTTTCGGAACAGGATGGAAAAAAGATCAAGACGCCGGGCGGCAAGGAAACGCTCCGCAAGCAGGCAATGGGAGCTGTCAGCACCCTGATAAAGGATCTTGCTGGAAAAGACAGTCTGGAGGCACTCTATTTCACAACTTTTTTTGTTCAGTAAGACGAATATCCAATTTATCCCGCAGAAGGTCACCCAGCAGGTTCAGCGTCAGCACAACCAGCATGATTGCCAAACCTGGCGCCAACACCATATGTGGCGCGATCAACATATAACCTGCGCCATCGCGGATCATACTGCCCCAAGAGGCTTCCGGTGGCTGAATACCCAACCCCAGAAAGGATAATCCGGCCTCGGCAATGACCATGCCCGCGATACCGAAGGTTGCCTCAACGATCAGCGGCGCGGCAATCAACGGTAACAGATGTCTGAACATGATTATCCTGGAACTGCTGCCCAGCGCCACCGCAGCCTGCACATGATCCCGATGTTTGAGAGATAGCGTCTGAGCCCGTGTCAGGCGTGCATAACCCACCCAACCGACAGCAGAAAGCGCAATCACCAGATTGTCGAGCCCCGGCCCCATCACCCCAGCCAGGGCAATTGCCAGCAGGATGCCGGGAAAGGCAAGAAAGATATCGATCACGCGCACCAGAAAAAGATCCCAATAGCCACCTTTGTAGCCGGCGATCAATCCAAGTGTGGTACCCAGCAGAGCGGAGATCACCACGACTCCGAAAGCGATGAGAAAAGATGTTCTGGCACCCGCGATCAGTCGTTCGAGGATTGGCCGTCCCAAGTCATCAAAACCAAGCAGACTGTCACTGCCCGGCGGAGCAAGGATTTGTTCAAGGTCGATAAGATTTGCCGACTGGGTCAAGAGTGGATTCAGGATCACCATGATGAGCCAGATGAGTAGTATGCTGACCGAAAACCAGAGGCGCATTACCGCGATCCACTCAGGCGAATACGGGGATCAACAAGTCCGTAGACGATATCGGTCAGGGTGTTCACCAGTACATAGACCAGACTGATAAAGAGCACGCATCCCTGCACCACGGGGAAATCCCTTTTCTGGATCGAGTCGATCATCAATGAGCCGACACCAGGCCAGTCGAAGACGATCTCAGTCACCACGGCACCGCCAAGCAGGGCACCCAGCTGCAGCCCCAGCAAGGTGATTACCGGCAGCCAGGCGTTGCGCATCGCATGACGCAAGACCACGCCCCGTTCAGACAAACCCTTCGCACGGGCTGTGCGTACATAGTCCTCACCCAGCACCTCGAGCAGACTGCTCCTGATCATGCGGGCGAGAATCGCGGCAAAAGCGGATCCCAGAGTGATGGCAGGCAGGATCAGACCGGCAAGAGAGTCGCGTCCACTCACTGGTGTCCAGCCAAGCCAGAGAGAGAAGAGCAGGATCAGCATGGGACCCAGCCAGAAATTGGGAATGGAGACACCCAGCATGGAGAATCCCATGGCGCCCCAATCCCAGGCCTCCCCCCGCCTCACCGCCGCCATGATGCCGAGAGGGGTGGCGATCAGCACTGCACACAACAGTGCTGCCCCAGCCAATTCCAGGGTGGCGGGAATACGTTCTGCCAGAACCTGGCTGACAGGCAGATTGGAATAGAGGGAGTGTCCCAGATCCAGTTGCGCAAGGTTGGAAAAATAGACGAGTAGTTGTTCGCTGACAGGCAGATTCAGACCAAGCGCAATTCGCAGCGCCTCTCTGTCAGTGGCACGGGCCGATTCGCCCAGCATGACATCAACGGGGTCCCCCGGCACCAGATGGATCAGCAGAAACACCAGGATCGCCACTCCCAGTATAACGACCAGGGCACTGACTAAACGTGAGAGTAAAAAGTCAGCCATCCGTCTTACCGAATCTCCACCAGCATGTTGGTTTCAACCTGTTCAAACAGATCCAGCAGATCGTGGTTGCGCATGCGGATGCAGCCGTGAGAGACGGGTACACCGAAAGGTTCACTGTCGGGACTGCCGTGGATATAGATATAACGGCGCAGGGTATCCACACTTCCCCCACGATTAAGGCCCGATTCCAGCCCCGTCAACCAGAGGATGCGGGTGAGTATCCAGTCCCGTTCGGGGTGTTTTGCGGCAAGGGCTGGTGAATAGATTTCGCCGGTTGCCCGCCGACCGACAAAGATGCAGTTTTCAGGACAACCGCTGCCAATTTTTAGGCGGATCTTGTGTAGCCCTCTCGGCGTACAACCTGATCCCAACTGTTCACCTGCGCCGTTTCTGCCGGTTGCAACCGGATAACTGAGCAAGGGGTCACTGTTTTCCAACAGCACTATTTTTTGCTGGGAGATGTCAATACGCAGCATTCGTTTCGGCATCTGGAATCTCCCGTTTGTTCATCAATACTACCTGCTCCAATCCATCGTAGTTACCATCCGTCATCAGTTGGTAACCCGTCACTGTCCGGCGGGCGGCAAAGAGTTGATCTTCATACCAGAGTGGAATATAGGGCAGATCCTGTTGCAATATCGCCTGCAACTGCCGATAGAAGTTTGCCTGTTCGGCTAGGGTTTTGGCCTGCTCCACCTCTTTCAACAAACGATCCACTTCAGGACTGGAGTAACGCCCCCTGTTTGCGCCCTTGGGTGGCAGAGAGTCACTGGCAAAAATATAACGGAAGATATCCGGCGTGCGAATACCCACCCAAGCCAGACTGTAGATCTGAAATCGTCCCGCTTTGATGTCTCCAAAAAAGGTCCCCCAATCGTAACTGCGCAAATCCACCTCTATGCCCACCTGCTTCAATTGACTCTGAATGATTGTGGCGAGCCGGATACGAAAAGGATCACTTGATGTCTTGTAGACCAGTTTCAGTGGATGTCCTGCATCATAGCCGGCTTCTGCCAATAGACTGCGCGCCAGTTGCGGTGAGTAGTCATACGATTCGAGGTCTTTTGCGCCAGCCCAATGCTCCGACGGAAAAAGCGCGAGCGCAGGGTGTGCAGCACTATTCAGCACCTGGCTGATAATTGTTTCCCGATCAATGGCGTGGGCGATAGCTCTGCGCACCAGAGGATTCCCGGTGGCGGGATCCTCCATATTAAACCCGATATAGGAGAAATTACTGCCTGGTCTGTTTGCCACCTCCACCTCTTTACGGGAACGCAGATAGCCAACCAACTCGGGCGCGAGATTGTTTTGTAATAGATCGATCTCTCCCCGCAACAATTTCAATGTTCTGACGGTGGGGTTTTTTACTTCGATAAACTCAACTTTCTGTCCATCACGATGGCGTTCCAACAGTAGATGTCCAGGCTTGGGATGATCAACGAAACGGAACGGCCCGCTGCCGACAGGCTGTTCATGGAACGGATGCCTGGAAGCCAACAGATCGGCAGGCTGTATTGCCAGTACCAGGTAGGCAGGAAAGAGTGGATCGGATCGTTTGAGATGAAAGTCCAGGGTTTGTTGATCGACCTGTGTTACATCCTCAATCAACTCAAGAGCACTCCTGTGGGGTGAGGCATTCTGCGGGTCGAGTACGAATTGGTAGGTTGCCACCACATCGGCGGCATCCAGCAATTTTTCATGCGTGAAGCGGGAAGTGGGTTGGCGCAGGCGAAAACGGTAGTGAGTAGGCGACAGGGTCTCCCAATCGGCAATGCCCGCTACCGGCAGGCTCTGATCGTCGAATTCAACAAGTCGTTGATAGAGCAGCCGGTTGATTCGTTCTGATGCCGCATCCGTTGCAAAACGCGGGTCGAGGTTGAGCGGCGCATTTGCAAGCCCCATGCGCAGGATGTGGGTGTCTGGTGGCTGGCTGCAGGCGGTCAGCATCAGCAGAGAGAGTGCGAAGATTCGGGATAAGATCATGAAGAGAGCAGGATCACTTAGTGTTCATCCAGAAGCACCGAACTGAAGTAGACCGGTTCAAGCATAGCGGAACCGGCAAACGCGTCTGATCTGTCGCCTAACAAACGCCCGAGCCGCTACGCTTTATCGGGCCTATATATCGGGCAGTTAAACGCTACATCACCAGTCGCAGTATGGCCGCTTGACCAGGCTGGCGTTGTAATATTTAGGGTCGCCTGAGACCTCATTCCCGGCCCACTCCGGCATTTCGAAAGTTTCATCCTCGGCATCCAGCTCCACTTCGGCAACAATCAGTCCTTCATTGTCCCCGTGGAAGAGATCAAGATCCCAGATATGGTTGCCGCAGCGCACCTTGTAACGCACTTTATCGATGATCGGACCGGCGGTAAGATTGGCCAGAATCTCTTCACCCTCGTCCAGGGGGATCTCGTACTCATACTCGCTACGGCTGATGCCCAGGGTGACGCTTTTGATATTCAGATGCGCGCATCCCTTCGCCACGCGAACCCGGATGCTGGCATTGGGCAGTGTCGCCAGGTAACCCTGTTTCAGGGTCGCCTCAGATTCAACTTGCATCTTCCATTTATTGTTAATAACCAAATATTTACGTTCAATTTCTACAGGCATTTATCAACTCTTCTCGAATAGTGCGATCGACTCGACATGAGCGGTATGAGGGAACATGTCCATCACGCCTGCGCTCAGCAATCGGTAACCGTGTTCATGAACCAGGATGCCGGCGTCGCGGGCCAGAGTTCCAGGATAGCAGGAGACGTAGACGATGCGCTCTACACCCAGTTTCGGTAGATGTGCCAGCATCTCCTGGGCTCCACTGCGAGGCGGGTCCAGCAGCGCCTTATTGAAACGTTCGAGCAGCCAGGGTTCAGCCTCAAGAGTTTCATAGAGGTTGGCAGTGAAAAAGCGCGCATTGTCGATATTATTACGTTCAGCATTTTCCCGCGCTCTCGCCACCAGACCGGCATCTCCCTCTACACCTACCACCTCTCCGGCGCTGCGGGCCAGCGGCAGGGTAAAATTACCCAATCCACAAAACAGATCGAGTACACGATCATCGCCGGTAAGCTCAAGCATATCCACCGTACGGCGAACCATCTGACGGTTGATATCGGTATTGACCTGGGTGAAGTCGTTGGGCAGGAAATTGAGCGTCAGGTCATAGTCAGGCAACCGGTAGTTGAGTTCAGCAGGAATCCCCAAGAGCGGCTTGACGGTATCCAACCCTCCCTCCTGCTGATAGATCACCACATCGTGGGCTGGGCCAAAGGCTTCCAGCTTCTGCCTGTCACTTTCGGTCAGCGGTTCCAGCAGACGGAAGATCAACACACAGGTCTCATCTCCCATGGCCACCTCGATCTGCGGTATCTGACTGCGAATCGAGAGTCCGTCGATGAGATCGCTCAATGCAGGCAGCAACTCACCCACCTTAGGATGCAGGATGTGGCAGATGTCGATGTCGGCAACGAAAGAGGAACCCCGCTCGCGGAAACCCACAAGTACGCCGCCCTTCTTGGGTACATGACGTACACCCAGCCTGGCTTTACGCCGATAGCCCCAGCGTGACTCCCCCACTAACGGCGGTAGGATTTCGTCGGCTTCGACCTTGCCGATGTGTTTCAGTGCATCCAGCAATGCCTGCTGTTTGGAGTGAATCTGTGCCTTGGATGCCTGGTGCTGGAGACTACAACCTCCACAGATACCAAACTGTGCACATTTCGCCTCCACCCTATCCGGAGAGGGTGTGAGCACTTCAACCACCCGGCCCTCGTCATATTTACGACGCTGGTTGGTATAGAGAAAACGTACCTTCTCCTCCGGCAGAGAACCGTAAACAAAGGTAGCCTTGCCCTCGATGTGAGTGACTCCCTTGCCGTCATGGCTGAGGGATTCTATCTCGGCTTCTACCGGATCTGTCGGTAGTCTTTTACGGCGACGACGCCCCATTTCATTTTCCTGCAAGTTGCAATTTTGCAGGGATTCTACCCTCTGTGGCCGGGAAGCGCCTGTCTGAGTTGCAGAAAGGGTACTTGTCTGGAAATATGAAACTCACCACGAAGAACACAAAGAGCACGAAGGTGAAAAATTTATCAACAATGCGTTTTCTTCGTGTCCTTCGTGGTGAAAGATGTGTCTCTACACGAACACTACTTTTTTACCCAACTGCCGCCTGCATCCTGATACCACCAGCCTTTGGAGGCCTTTCTGATCCAGGTTTGGCCAAAAACCGAACGCACATCCTTCTCCCATTCCGAATGGCCATTGGCACGGGCGATCTCTTTGTAGAGTCGGTTTCGATCACTGTTTTCCGCCTTTACCAGGTTTTTCAGTTGAGTCCGCTGCTTGAGAGAGACCGCCGAAAGCTGGCGGATCCCCACCAATGCATCATGAGTAAATCCGATAACTCCCTTTTGGTAGTACGGGTGGAGCGAACTGTTCCGACGTTTCATTGAGGCCTGCAGACGGCGTACCTCAGGGGTATTGACGGAAAAATCGGGTTTGGCGGCCGCATGTGCGGCCGGTATCAGAAGATCCAGCAGACTGAAAGATACCTGCTGTACTGAAGGACTCCATTGCAAAGATTGACCATCTTTGCCCGGTATCAATTTCTGAACCTCGTCGCCAAGGATATCGTCGACAATCTTCTCCGCTGCCTCACGGGCTTCTGCTGCGGGGAAATAGATGTTGATGGTCACGCAGGCTGTAAGCATCAACAGCATTGTGAAAGAGGATGTCAATTTCGCTATTTTCATTTTAATTTCTCAACCAATATCATTCAGATGTTTCTAACGCACTTCGGGTGCACCAGCCACACTCATCTGTTTTAATTGTTCCACCAACCGATCCCAATCAGCCTTTCTGTTAAAGCCGACTATATCGATGCGTGGAATACCCGCACCTTCCACCAGATAGTAGCCCTGTTTGGCGCTGCCTGCCCCACTCATTTCACACATACCCGCTTCCAGTCGGCAACCGATCCCCAAGCGACTGTAACCAAACTCATCAAAAAAACCGAGGAAGGTTCTGGCGAGTGCGCCTGACATGCCGGATCCTCCCAGGTTGGAGATATTATCCACCGCCTGTTGGCTGATACGGTGCCGGGAGTCATCATCCTCCGGTGTGTGGAAATGGGCATTAAATGCAACCGGCAACCAATCCTCCAGTTCCAGATCGTGGATGTATCCATCCAACCGACCTGTGATCTTTCCGAATGAAAAGGTTCGAGTCAGTGTTTCAAGATCCAGTTTGCTGATTTCCACATTGGCCTGGACCAGAGGGTAGACACCGAACAATGACTCCAATCGAAGGTCTTTGAAGAGAATATCACCATCAAAAATCCTGACCAGCAGTACGCCATTCACACTCACCACACCATCCTGAAGGGTCAGCCCCGGCAACATACCGGAGAGCGTACCCGATAACTCCGGCCAATCCAGCGCCTGACTAAGTACTTTCATGGAGACAGGCGTCAACATGCCGTCGAATTTTATCTGTGGCCCCTCTCCGTTTGTATCATCGGCATCCAGCCGGTCAATCAGGAGCGCCCCATCCAATAGAGGAAGCTTGGCCTGGTGGGTCAAACGAAACTGCCGGTCGTCCAATTGGAAGTCGATCCGCGATGCCCCCAAGGTAATGTTTTCCAGCAGATGCCCTCCCTGCCAGCTCAACCAGGAGTCTTTGGGTATATAACCATGGCTCCAATAGAGCTGGCCATCGAGGCCCTTGATACCGATGCGCCGGGGTTGACCACTGATTGCAGAGTCGTCCCAGTGCAGATTGTGCAACCTGGCTGAAAGCAAATGTTTGTTCTCATCGAGCTTCAGTGACAGGTCAAGCCTGCCATCCAGCACAAGGTCTCCCCAGGGAGTACCTGTAACAACGGGCTGCAGGTACTCCTGATAGACCTTGCCTACATCGAAGGCTTTTGTCGTGAGGTGCAGGGAGCGGATGGGAGATTCCTGCTGGAGATCCAACAAAAGATCCGAACTCACATCCAATACCGCTTTAATGCCCCAGTGTGACTTTGTCAGCGACAGGTGACTAAACCCTTCGTTGCTGGAGAAATTCGTTGTAGCGTGGAATGGGTTTGATGAGGGATTCAAATAGAAAAAAGGCGTTAAGACCTCACCTCTGAGCAGCCCGAATTCCATCTCTCCGCCCCACCGTGCATCTTTGAACTCGGCCGAACCTTGGGATCTCAGGGTTAAATTTTCTGCCAGATTGACAGCATCAGGATCACTGAAGGCGAAATCAGTCAGCTCGAACTGCCACTTCACCTGTTTCAGCAGTCCGGCGATTCCAACTAAATGGATACCAGGATTCAGCTGCCCTGAATAGCTCCACCCGCCCTTGGGCCTGGCTTTTGGGGGTAGCCATTTTGTCAATGCGAGGAGATCGATTCCGCTGCCCTGCAGATCGATTTCCCATCGCTTCTTGCCGGCTGAGAGGTCCAAATCGAGTTTGCCACCCGCTACCGCTAACTGTTTGAGCGAAGCCTGCAGGTTTAGCGTGTCAAGATTGAGCCTGAAATGCACCTGCATCTCCGGCCTATCCAGTTTCAATCCGGTCACATGCAGTTTCCCGCTATCGCACTGGATCAGCTGTTCAGAGACCTGGCCTCTGCGGCAATCCAGAGTGAGGTTTTCAAGAGGCTTAGCCAATTGCGGCAGTTGAATCCTGCCGATCTTTAGCCGGTAGGCACTCTTTGAAGACGGGAACCATTCAAGCTGCAGATTGATGCGTTCAGCCTGCCAGGTGGCACCATCGATTTTATCGACGCTGAGGGTAAGCTGATCAACCGCCAGTGCGGAAAAGGTAGCGCTGAAGAGAAACAGACCACCCAAAAGGGCAGCCTGTATCGACAAGTATCTAGCTCGCAGGAAAGACATCGGTGGAGAGATAGCGATCGCCCCGGTCGCAGATGATCGCAACAATGACCGCGTTCTCCACTTCCCGGGAGAGCATCAATGCCGCCGCCACTGCACCACCTGAAGAGATACCGGCAAAGATCCCCTCTTTTGCTGCCAGTTCGCGGGTGGTCTCCTCTGCATCCTGCTGTGAGACATCGATGATCCGGTCGACCCGTTTCGGATCATAGATTTTAGGCAGGTACTCCTCCGGCCAGCGGCGGATTCCCGGAATATTGGAACCCTCCATAGGTTGGACCCCGACAATTTCAATAGCCGGATTCTGTGCCTTGAGATAGCGGGAGGTTCCCATGATGGTGCCGGTGGTACCCATGGCACTGACAAAGTGAGTGACCTTGCCTTCGGTATCGCGCCAGATCTCCGGCCCTGTGCCTTCGACATGGGAAGTCGGGTTATCCTGATTGGAAAACTGATCGAGAACAATCCCCTTTCCTTCTGCCTCCAGGCTGCGTGCACGATCGATCGCCGCTTCCATACTGCCTGCCTTTGGCGTCAGAATCAGTTCGGCACCATAGGCTTTCATAACGGCCCGGCGCTCCAAACTCATGTGCTCGGGCATTACCAGGATCATGTGATATCCCTTGATGGCGGCAGCCATCGCCAGCGCAATGCCGGTATTGCCGCTGGTTGCCTCTATCAGGGTATCCCCCGGCTTGATCGTGCCACGCTTCTCCGCATGCTGGATCATGCTAAGGGCCGGGCGATCCTTAACGGAGCCTGCCGGATTGTTTCCCTCAAGTTTCACCAATATGGTGTTGGATGTGTTGCCGGGCAGTCTCTGCAGGCGCACCAGTGGCGTATTGCCGATATAGTCTTCGATTGTTTTGTAGTTCATGACAGGAGTTTAGCGCGATTTCTCTGTCAAGATCAGTGGTGAATCTCAAGGTAGGCCGGTTCAAGCGAAGCGGAACCGGCAGCCCCAGGTTATCTGTCTATCTGGGAATGCCCGATCCGCTACGCTTGATCATGCCTATTTTTTTGATTACCGGAGGTCAGAAATTAATCACTTCTGAAGATTCCCAGTTTCCGTCCCCATCTTCGTCGATTGAGAGGGTGTATTGGGCATTGTTGATGATGTCGATCTGGGCGATTGAACCCGCAGAACCGGTCAAAAGCATTGTTCCAAAAAAGGGCCAGACATCGAACGGTCTCATCAGCATTGTGACCGGCGTCGTGATCTCCACGTAACCTTCCACCGGATGATAGTATCGACCGGAAATCGCTAGAGAGTCGTTCCCTCCCTGACCATCGGTAAATACCACGGTGAAATTTTCCAGCATCTCGACCCTGCCGTCACCATTTATTACCAGCAGATTGGTAACAGTGGTAGTCGTAGCACCGTTAATCTGCATTGCCAAGGTGCCGATGAAGGTCACGGAATCTCCACCACTGGTAATCACCAGTGGTGACGAATTGCTAATCGTCAGCGTCAACGAGCCCATGGTATCTCCCGCGACAGTGCCGCTGATATCCACTCTGCCGTCAATCGCTATACCGGCTTCGGTACATCCGTTAAAATCCATATAACCGGAGAAGTTGTTCCCGCTATCTGGTATATCGAGGGAGAAGTGAATAGATCCACCTAACGAACAGTTTATAGTACCGGATTCTGTACGCGCCTGCGAAGAAGCCCGCGAAGCAGTCTTTCCCAGAGAATGGTTTACGACGTTGGTAATAACGTTAATGGTACCAAGTATGAATGAACCATTCGGTTCAGCACTCACCTCAGCCTGTGGACGAGCTGTTACATTGACCACGCCTCCAACCGATTTGCTTGCCCCAAGCCCCCCATTTGCAAGTGTATTACCATTGGCAACAGTCACATCGGCTAGCGCACGGTTGCCAGTGTAGGCTGCGGTGGCACCGCCATCACCTCCGCCACCACCACAAGCGCCGAGGATCAACGTAACACCCAAAATAATCCCTAAATATCTCGCTTTCATTCCATTCTCCTAATCAATCGTTCTAAGTCAAAGTCCCTATTAGAGACAAGGTATTATACCCACGATCCAGATGAATTAGGAAGATTACTCCCGCTGCCAGCCATGGAGAGCGAAGCGAAGGCTGGTAGTCCCCGGTAGCCGCGAGGCCGCACTGCTTACCCGGCGTGCCTTGCGCCAGAGGGGAAGCAAAGTAG
>JAESPE010000044.1 GCA_016756835.1 gamma proteobacterium endosymbiont of Lamellibrachia anaximandri
CAGGAGTCCTCTTCACTCAGTCTCGCTAAGAAAAAGAGAAAAGCTGCGTGGAATGACCGTTACCGCACTAAGGTGGTGTTTTCAAGCTGATTTTAATGCGGTGGCCCTGGAGCATTACCCCCATTTCGTGCTCTTGTCTGGCCTTGATGTTATGTTGCAGATCATCCATCTTCGTATTCAGATTCTCACGAAATATCTTGATCAGCTCTTCCGTTTCCAGTACTTCGGCGGCAGATGGGTCATTTTCATTAAGTGTTTGAGCGTAAAGCAGTGTTGCTACCTTCAGGCGCTTACTGCTGCGAGTGAACTCTTTGAGATTGGAAAGAATGGCGCTGTAGGAATCGGTATTGCTTTTGTCGTCTTGCAATATCCTTTTATTAAGGCCATCTATCAGTAAATCGCTAACTGTCATGGCTTGGGTTAGCGGTTCGATAACTTGAGCCAGGCTCACCAGTTCCCACTCACCCAGTTCGACCACCACTACTTCAATGCCATTCAACAGATGGCGCATTTTTTGCTCGAGCGGCAGAATGTCAGAGCTATTTTTGCCCTCAGTGATAGTGAGTGACTCATGTATCTGCCCTTGTAAACGGGAGATCTGAAGGCTGATGGTTTCCCGTATCTGAGCATCAAGTTCTTCGCTTTTACTAGCTGAGTATTGGTTCTCAAGGAATTGATCCAATGTTATGGCCAGACGCTCTACTTCGCTGGGCAGAGTGCTGGCTGCAAGATCGGAGTCCAGGGACTGCTTAGCCAGGGCACGTAACTGAATTACGAGCTCCGCTGAATGGTCACTGGCGCGTTTGGGCTGGCGATGATATAGGGAGTATAGATTTTGTGACTGATCCAGCAGGTTCTGTAATCTGTGCAGCTTGAGCAGTGTAGGCGTATATTGGGTAACCATGCGTGAGAGGAACTCTTCTGCTTGCTCGGAGTGTTGGTGTGCTATATAGCCAACACCCAACAGTGTGCTGAATAAACCAAGAGCACCGATTGTGAACAGGAGGCGTAATGACATGTGGATTGCCTCTTTGGCTACTGCAGCTGGAGAAACAGTGTCTCCCCGACCTCCCCGCTACCGTAGTTGGGCTGTTCGATGTCAGGGTCTGGTTTGCGTCCGGCGATCTCATAACGGGAGATGCCAAACTGTACGGGTTTATCTTTGCTGATCTCCAGGTCATCCGCATGCCCACTCGCCAGAGTGCGTGCGAACTCTACGGTCCAGAAGCCATTTTCCCACTCTCCTTTGGCAGCTACATCGGCTCTGCTTCCCTCGGGTGTCTGCAATTTCAGACCGTTTATTTCATCACCCTCAAAATCAATGGCGATGCGTTTCTTGTAGGCAGATCGACCTGCATCAGAGCGCCGGGCGAGATGGAATACCTGACCGCTTTTGGCTACCTGCTGGCTGCTTTTTTTAATAGGGATGGTACTGTAGATCTGGTATTTGTCATCAGCACGACCGGCATGATCCGTACGATGAGCCTTCCAATACCAGATATCGGCTTGGTAGGGTGCGTTTGCAGTGAGGCTAAGGTCGATTTTGCCCTCTTCCATGCTCCATTTGATGACGAAAGTATCTTCCCGTTTGGGGCCGGTAAGGTAGAGTTCGTTTTTATTGTCCCAAATCAGGCTCTTTTGTACGCGGTTTTCAGTGGGATCCGGGAATCTTGCCTTCATGTAGAGGCGTTTTTCGTCATGCACCGCTTGTAATTCGACGGGGATATCCGCCACGCGGTCCTGGGTGGTAATTGCTGTGGCCTGAGACCAGGCAGGATCGCCCCCTTTCCCATCTATTACTGGGGGTTGTCCCACCTTGGCAGCCAGTAGCGTCTGTTCCGCGTGGGCCGTGGCGCTCAGGAAAAGTATCATTCCAAAAATCAATTTGATCTGTCCGTGAAGCATCCGTTTATCTCCTGCTCATTAGCCCACCAGAGTAGGCGAAGCGGTGAGTTGGTTGATCCACACGCTTCTTCTTCCGATATTTTGTCGGCAGGACTATGGATAACTTGAAATGGAATAATGGAGGCCGGCGCAATTACCGAGTGAAACGACGTATGTCAATCGCGACAGATGCGTTTAGGGAAAAGGGACGGGAAAAGGGAAAATAAAATCGTCAAAAATATAAATCTGTCCCCTTTTAATGTTTTATGATCTTACGGATCAGCCGAAACAGAGCGCTGTTTTTTTGGAGTGACAACAGACATTCACTCTAACTTGGCTCAATCGCACTCAAATGCCGCCCCACTGCAATCCAGGAGCCTAACAGGCCCAGTCCGGCGCTGCCGGTGAGCAACAGCAGGGTGGTGGTGATATCCAGGGATGAGAGGTCGAAGGCGCTCTGGTAGAGCATCGCCAGTTGCGCCACCGGGCCGCTGATGAGCAGGATGGAGATGGCGACCAGCAGCCAGGCGATGATGCCGCCGAAGAGGCCGTACCAGAGGCCGGTGTAGAGAAACGGACGGCGGATGAATCCGTTGGTGGCGCCGATCAGTTTGGTGATCTCGATTTCAGCATGCCGGTTCTGGATCTCCAGACGTATCGTGTTGCCGATGATCAGCAACACCGCCAGTCCCAACAGGGTGGCGAGGACAAGTACCGCCCGCTGGGCGATTTCAGTGATTGCCTGCAGTCGCCGCACCCACTGCAGGTCGAGCTGGACGATATCGGCCTCCGGCAGCAGGCCGAGTTCACGCACCAGCAACTGGGCCGTCTCGGGAGTGCTGTATTTGCTCTTTGGCAGGATTACCAGCAGAGCAGGCAGTGGGTTGCTGTCGAGGGCCTCCAGGGCATCTCCAAAGCCGCTCAGGCGGCGAAATTCCGCCATCGCCGATGCCTTGGAGATGACCTGAATCGATTCGATGCGTTGGTGCAGACGGAGTTTTTTGCTCAGTGCAGTCGCCTGCTTGTCGCTGATCTCCTGCTTCAGGAAGAGGGAGATGCTGGCGCCGCTCTCCCAGCCGCCGCTGACGTTTTGCAGATTGTTGAGTAAAACGTGCAGGCCGATGGGCAGGGCAAGGGCGATACCGATAACAGCGGTGGTCATCAGGGTACCCAAAGGGGCGTTCGTGAGTCGTCCCAGGCTGGCCAGTGCCACCTGAAGATGACGTTGCAGCCATATATCGGGACGGAACCCGGGGCGACGCCGCATCGTATTGTTGCGACTCTTGCTCACTGCGTCTCCCCGGTGTCCTGCACCAGCTGTCCGTTGCTCAGGGTGAGAATACGCTTGTCCATGCGGGAGATCAGGTCGAGATCATGGGTGGCGATGAGCAGGGTGACGCCGACCTGATTGAACCATCCGAACAGTTCCATAATCTCCTGGGAGAGTTTCGGATCCAGATTGCCGGTGGGTTCGTCCGCCAGTACCAGCGGGGGTTTGCTCACTACCGCGCGGGCGATGCCGACCCGCTGCTGTTCACCGCCGGAGAGGGTGATCGGCGCGGCCTTCTCTTTATTCAGCAGCCCGACCTTGTCCAGTGCTGCATGCACACGGCGGGAGATCTCCTTGTACCCCATGCCCGAAACCACCAACGGCAGTGCCACATTGTCGAAGACGGTACGGTCATTCAGCAGTCGGTGGTCCTGGAAGATCATCCCCACTTCGCGCCGATGGTAGGGAATCTGACTGTTCTTCAGGCGGGTGAGATTGCGGTCGTTGACGTGCACCTGGCCTCCGCTGGAACGTTCCAGCAGGCCGATCAGTTTAAGCAGCGTACTCTTGCCTGCGCCTGAGTGGCCCGTGAGGAAGACCATCTCTCCCGGTTCTATACGAAAACTGACGCCGGCCAGGCCGGTATGCCCGCCGGGGTAGCGTTTGCTGACGTTATCGAAGTGAATCATCTGATCTATTGCTCGAACAGGGCGTCCACAAACTCTTTGGCATCGAACTCCCGCAGGTCTTCAATGGCCTCGCCGACGCCGATAAAACGGATCGGCACTTTTACCTTGTCGGCGATGGCGAAGATCACGCCGCCTTTTGCAGTGCCGTCCAGTTTGGTGATGACGATGCCGCTCAGTCCAATCGTCTTGTTGAACTGCACCGCCTGATTGACCGCATTCTGCCCGGTGCCCGCATCGACCACCAGCAGCACCTCGTGGGGCGCGGAAGGGTCGATCTTCTTCATTACCCGGGCGATTTTTGCCAGTTCATCCATCAGATTGGTCTTGGTGTGGAGGCGTCCGGCGGTGTCGGCGATCAGTACATCGATCTTTCTGGCCGTGGCGGCCTTCAGGGCGTCGAAGATGACTGAGGCGGAGTCGGCGCCGGTGTGCTGGGCGACCACTGGAACCTCGTTGCGTTCGCCCCATGCCTGCAGTTGCTCCACGGCGGCGGCGCGAAAGGTATCACCGGCGGCAAGCATCACGCTCTCACCATCCATCTGTAGCTTGCGCGCCAGCTTGCCGATGGTGGTGGTCTTGCCCGCACCGTTGATGCCGACCATCAGCAGCACCAGGGGTTTGTCCTGTTCCGCCTTTGCCTGCGGGGTCTCGTTGGCTTGCAGAATGTCGAGCAGCTGCGCCTTGAGCAGACGGCTCAGCGCCTCGGGATCGGCGAGTTCCTTGCGTTTTACCCGCCCGGTCAGGTCGTCGATGATGCGGCTGGTGGCATCGACGCCCACATCGGCGGTGAGCAGCAGGGTCTCCAGGTCTTCCAGCAGTTCATCATCGATGGTCTTGCGGCCCAGTACCAGATTGGCCAGGCCGTCGGTGAGGTTGTGGCGGGTGCGCGCAAGACGCTCTTTAAGACGCGAGAAGAGTCCCTGTTTCTCTTGTGGTGACGGTTCGGGTATTGCCGCCTGCTCTGCTTTTTTCTTCTTTCCAAATCCGAACATGTAATAGGTTTTCCTGCTTGGTGTGAGGAACTCTATCGGTTCTCTGCACTCATAATTTTCTGTTTGGACAATCCCGGCTAGCTTTGGAACAATGCCGTCGGGATATTAGTCAACAAATACAAATGAAGTGCTGAACGACTCCATGAGAGTTTTTCGTCACTTTTTAAACGGACATTCTTACAAGCCGACAACTGCATGTAAAACGGATTTACCCTGTTTTGATCTGCTTTTGTGGCTGGCACAGAGGTTTTTTGATGAATCGACTGCTATTTGCGGTGGCCCTGACACTCTTCGTGAGTGCGTTCGCAGTACAGGCCCAGGTCCATGAACACCAACTGAAAAATGGTCTCAAGGTGATCGTGAAAGAGGATCACCGGGCGCCGATCGTGGTCTCCCAGGTTTGGTACAAGGTTGGTTCCAGCTACGAACATGGTGGTATAACGGGTGTCTCCCATGTGCTGGAACATATGATGTTCAAGGGGACTGAAAAGCACCCGCCTGGAGAGTTTTCCCGGATCATTGCCGCCAACGGCGGCAGCGAGAATGCCTTCACCGGCCGCGACTATACCGCCTACTTTCAGACCATGTCGAAGGACCGTTTGCATGTCTCCTTCGAGCTGGAGGCGGACCGCATGCGCAATCTGACCCTACCGGCAGAAGAGTTCGCCAAAGAGGTTGAGGTGGTAAAGGAGGAGCGCCGCATGCGCACCGAGGACAAACCCCAGTCTCTCACCTATGAGCAGTTCAATGCGGGTGCCTATGAAGCCTCCCCCTACCGTATCCCCGTTATCGGCTGGATGTCCGACCTGGATGCGATGCAGGTGGAGGATCTGCAGGCCTGGTACCGCAAATGGTATGCACCGAACAATGCCACCCTGGTGGTAGTGGGCGATGTTGAACCCGAGGCGGTATTTACTTTGGCGGAAAAGCATTTTGGCCCTTTGAAGGCGGAAAAGGTCGATCGGCTCAAACCCCGCACCGAGCCGAAACAGCGTGGCATCAAACGTTTCGTGGTCAAGGCGCCGGCGCGGCAGCCCTATGTTCTGCTGGGCTTCAAAACGCCGGTGATCGGCAAAGCCGACGAGGCGTGGGAACCCTATGCGCTGGAGATGCTCTCTTATGTATTGGACGGCGGCAGCAGCGCACGGCTTACACGTAATCTGATCCGTGGCACCAAGAATGCCGCTGCGGTGGATGCGGACTACAGTGCTTTCTCCCGTCTGCCTGGTATGTTGATGCTGGATGCCACGCCGGTGCCGGGCAAGGATATCGCCAAGATCGAGGCAGAACTTCTGGCTGAGGTGGAGCGGTTCAAGACGGAACTGGTCAGCCAGGATGAGCTGGCCCGGGTGCGCAATCAGATCGTTGCGGCCAAGGTATTCGAGAAGGATTCGGTCTTCTATCAGGCGATGCTGATCGGCCGTCTGGAGACGGTGGGGCTCGACTGGCGGCTGGCGGATGAGTATGTGGATCATCTGAAGGCAGTCACTGCCGAACAGGTCCAGCAGGTGGCCCGGAAGTATCTGATTGAAGATAATTTGAGTGTGGCGAATCTTGATCCCCAGCCGATGGATGGGGTGAAACAGCGTCGCGCTGCTGGAGGTCGACATGGAAAGTAAGTTTATTTCGAAACTGTTGCTGCTGACCCTGGGTTGGCTGCTCTCCGGCAGTCTGCTGGCAGGGCCGGTCATACAGACCTGGCAGACCGCAAACGGCGCCAAGGTGCTCTACGTTCCTGCCCCTGAGATACCCATGGTCGACGTGCGGGTGGTTTTCGATGCGGGTAGTGCTCGCGACGGAGATAATCTGGGTGTGACCTCTCTGACCAATACCCTGCTCACTGAAGGGGCGGGCGATTGGAGTGCAAATGAGATCTCCGAACGCTTGGAGAATGTAGGTTCCAGTCTGGATACGGGTTCCCTGCGCGATATGGCCTGGGCATCGGTGCGCAGTCTCACCGAACAGCATGCGCTGAATACCACACTGGATACCCTGGCGGCGGTGCTGGCTCAGCCACGGTTCAACACGGAAGATCTGGAACGGGAGCGGCAGGCAACCCTCGCCAGTCTGCTGCAGGATGAACAGTCGCCGGGCACTACCGGCAAGAAGCGGCTCTATCACCTGGTTTATGGCGACCATCCTTATGCGACCGATTCGGAAGGCACCACCGCATCGGTGAAGGCGCTTACCCGCAAGGAGATTGTAGCCACCTACAAACGGCTCTATGTGGCGCGTAATGCACTGGTCGCCATTGTGGGGGCGGTGGACCGTGAACAGGCGGAAGCGATTGCGGAACGGGTGGTCGGTGGATTGAAGTCGGGTGAACATTCGCCGAAGCTGCCGTCGGTCCCGACACTGAAGAAGGCGGTGGTGGAAACTATCGAGTTTCCCTCCACCCAATCCCATATCTATGTGGGTCAGCCGGGTATCCGGCGGGGTGACCCAGACTACTTTCCTCTCTATGTCGGCAACCACATCCTGGGTGGCAGCGGTCTGGTCTCACTGTTGAGTGAAGAGGTGCGGGAGAAGCGGGGACTCGCCTACAGTGTCTACAGCTATTTTCTGCTGATGCGCCAGCCTGGCCTGTTTCAAATGGGGTTGCAGACCAAGAACTCGCAAGCGCAGCAGGCATTGCAGGTATTGACCGATACCCTGCTGCGGTTTGTCGAGGATGGGCCGACGAAAGCGCAGTTGACCGCAGCCAAGCAGAACATCACCGGAGGGTTCCCTCTGCGCATTTCATCCAACAGCAAGATCGTGGAATACCTGGCGGTGATCGGTTTCTACAACCTGCCTCTGGACTATCTCGACGCCTTTACCGGCAAGATCGAGGCGGTGACTGCTGACCAGATTCGCAGTGCGTTCCGCCGGCGGGTGCATCCGGATCGGATGGTGATGGTGAGGGTTGGGAAGAAGGACGAAGGTTAAAGGTTAAAGGACGAATTTACTGCATCAGCCTTATAACGGCTTGATGCGTTCCGAGGCTGAGAATAGGCTTTTGAAACCTGAAACCTGAAACCTGAAATGCGTAGGCCTGATCAAGCGTAGCGGATCGGGCATGGTTGAATTTCTTAACGCACGGGGTTGCCGGTTCCGCTACGCTTGAACCGGCCTACACTATTGATGCCAAAAAGATCTCCCAATCAGGTGCGCATCATCGGCGGCGTACATCGTGGCAGGAAACTCGATTTTCCCGATCTTCCAGGTCTGCGTCCGACCGGCGACCGGGTTCGTGAAACCCTCTTCAATTGGCTGCAGCCGTTGATTCAAGGGGCGCGCTGCCTCGATCTGTTCGCTGGTAGCGGGGCGCTTGGACTGGAGGCGGCCTCCCGGGGTGCCGGACAGGTGGTGATGCTGGATTCCGCTGCCGCCGTTACGCGGCAGCTGGAGGCCAATCGTTCTCTGCTGCAGTTGGATCAGCTTGAGATTGTCCGCGCCAATGCACTGGAATGGTTGGCGGAGCAGCGGCCATCCCGGCCCTTCGACCTGGTCTTTCTCGATCCCCCCTTTGCCGATGACCTGCTGGTGGAGAGTTGCCGCCTGTTGCAGTCGCATGGCTGGTTGTCAGACAATGCCAGGATCTATCTTGAGGATGATGCTGGACGAGGATTTCCAGTGCTGCCGGAGGGGTGGGAGTTGCTCAAAGAGAAGAGGGCGGGACAGGTCCGGTATGGGCTGGCACGCTTTTCAATTCCCTGATGGATAGCGGCTGACAAATATCATTCCTTTCATGGGTTTCTGCTACTATCATCTTATTTTGAAATAAAGGTCTGAAGCGATGCCGGTAGCTGTCTATCCAGGAACCTTCGACCCGATCACCAATGGCCACAGCGATCTGGTTGCGCGTGCGGCGAAGCTATTCGATCGGGTGATACTGGCGGTGGCCGTAAATCCCGGTAAGAGTCCGGCGTTCGATCTGGCGCAGCGGGTGGCGCTGGCGGAGACTGTGCTGGCGGATATCGATAATGTGGAGATTTGTGCCTTCGACAATCTGCTGGTCGAGTTTGTGCAGCAGCGCGGGGCGGATGTGATTCTGCGTGGTCTGCGTGCCGTTTCGGATTTTGAATATGAATTTCAGCTGGCCGGTATGAACCGGCGGCTGGCGCCCAAGGTGGAGACTCTCTTCCTCACCCCGGCAGAGCAGTTTGCCTTTATCTCTTCGGGGCTGCTGCGGGAGATCGCCGCTCTGAAGGGCGATGTATCCGAATTTGTGCATCACGAAGTCCAGGCTGCATTGCGAGTGCGTTATGGCTGACCCTGATTGATCGGGAAGATCGATAGTGTTTTTCAGATGCGAACTCGCTAGAATCCATTTCATTTTAATTAACGGCCAGGAGAAATAGAATGGCGTTGATCATTACCGATGAGTGTATCAACTGTGACGTTTGCGAACCCGAGTGCCCCAATGGCGCGATCACTCAGGGTGACGAGATCTATGAGATCGACCCCGATCTCTGCACCGAGTGTGTCGGGCATTACGACACCTCTCAGTGCGTCGAGGTCTGTCCGGTGGACTGTATTCCCATCGATCCAGAGCACGTAGAGAGCCAGGAAGAGCTCCATGCCAAGTATCTGAAGATTACCGGTGAGGAAGAGTAGACCGCTGAACAGACACTTGAAGGTTCCCTTGTGGAGCCTTTTTTTCTGTTTTTTCGTCGCTTTATCCAGCTTTGCTGCGGCGCTGGAAAAACCCTCTGCGGCTGCCATCGCCAGTGCCCACCCTCTGGCAACGGAGGCGGGACACCGCATACTCGATGCAGGTGGCAACGCCTTCGATGCAGCCGTGGCGGTGAGCGCTGTGCTGGCGGTGGTGGAACCCTACAGTTCCGGTATTGGTGGTGGTGGCTTTTGGCTGCTGCATCGGGCCAGCGACGGCTTCGAGGTCATGGTGGATGGACGTGAGCGGGCTCCGCTTGCGGCTCATCGTGATCTCTATCTTGATGAGTCCGGCAAGGTGAAGCCGGGCCTCTCCATCAACGGCCCTCTGGCGGCCGGTATCCCGGGTGAGCCTGCAGCGCTGGTGCATATCGCTGAAAAGTATGGCCGTTTACCCCTCAAAACTTCTCTGGCTCCGGCGGTTCGGTTGGCGCGCGATGGTTTTCGGGTGGGTGACTTTTATCTGCGCATGGCGGGGTGGCGGCTTAAGGCGTTACGCCAGGGCGGGGATGCCAAAGGCATCTTTCTCAATGCCGGTGAATTACCCGCTGTAGACGCCTTGCTGCGTCAGCCCGATCTGTCCCGGACGTTGGCCGCGCTGGCTGAGAAGGGAAGGGAGGGTTTTTATCAGGGCGAAGTGGCATCCCGGCTGGTGGAGGGTGTCAGGCAGGCCGGCGGGATCTGGACCCTGAAGGATTTGCAGGAGTACCAGGTTATTGAGCGGGAGCCGGTCCGTGGCGAATATCGGGGATTGAAGATCACCAGTGCCGCTCTCCCCTCTTCCGGCGGTATCGTGCTGGTAAGCATGCTGAACATGCTGCAAGGATTGGGGCTGGAATCTGCGGATGAGGCAACCCGAATCCATCTCATCATCGAGGCGATGCGCCGTGCCTACCGTGACCGTGCCGACTATATGGGCGACCCCGATTATGTGGATGTCCCGGTCGAGGCCTTGATCCACCCCTGGTATGCGGCTGGGCTGGCGCGGGACATCCAACGCGACCGGGTAACTCCCAGCGTCGGCAACATCGGCGGTTCCGCTGAAGGCCGGGACACCACGCATTTCTCTATCCTCGACCGGGAGGGCAACCGGGTTTCGGCAACCTTGAGTATCAACTATCCTTTTGGCTCCGGTTTTGTCCCGCCGGGAACCGGTGTGCTGCTCAATGATGAGATGGATGATTTTTCCGCCAGGCCAGGGATACCCAATGTTTACGGGCTGGTGGGGGGTGAAGCGAACGCCATCGCTCCGGGCAAGCGGATGCTCTCCAGCATGTCCCCCACGTTTGTTGCAAGTGAGGAGGGGGTGGCGATACTCGGTACGCCGGGCGGGAGTCGCATCATCACCATGCTGCTGCTAGGAGTTTTGGAACTTGCCGATGAAAAGGGGCCGCATGCGTGGGTGAATCGGCTGCGTTTTCACCACCAGTATCTGCCGGATCAGGTGCAGTTCGAACCCGGGGCGCTGGAGGACGGGGTACGTACCAAGCTGTCTGCGATGGGTCACTCCCTGAAACCCCTGGATTCGTCCTATGGGAATATGCAAGCGGTCTACTGGAATCGTCGCAGTGGCGAGGTGTCGGCGGCGAGCGATCCTCGAGGCGTCGGTGAGGCGCAGGTGCGTTGATACCAAGCCAATCAGACTCACCAGTGTCCCTCCACGATTAGCTCATGAGTGTCGCGGCAGGGCGCCGTTTCTGCACTCTGGTCGGGCATTGGTGGCGATAAGGAATCCATTTGATGGCTATCAACGGGTAAATTGCCCAAATTTAGGGATTCCCCATTGAATTTAGAGAGAAAATAGCCCAAGCTCAGGCTGTAAACCTTGTCATAAAGATTATTCCACGGAAACGAGAGATCAAGAGAATGAAGAAAACCACGATGATGAAAGCTGCTGCTCTGGTTCTGACTCTGGGCCTGGTTGCTGGTTGCGCCACTACTGCAGACGTTCAGTCGGCACGTGATGCTGCTGCCAGGGCACAGGAGACTGCCGACGCCGCTATGAAGGCTGCTCGTGCTGCGGAGCTCGATGCCGCTTCTGCCCAGGGTTCTGCTGATGCTGCTATGAGCAAGGCCGACGATGCTACCGCTGCTGCGAAAGAGTGCAACGAGCGTTGCAGTCGCATGTCAGAGAAGGGTATGGCCGACGCAATGGCCAAGTAAGCAGTTCGTTTTCGGACCGCTTCTCTGGAGCCGCAGGGCTGCAGAGTAGAAAACCCGGCTGGAGTGATCCAGGCCGGGTTTTTTTATTATTACTCCCAGAGAGTGAGTTCTTCGGGGATTCCATTTTGCTGCCCTCCGATCTCCTGTAGCGCATTCCAATCGGGCTTTCTTGAATCCTGACCGAGTTTGTTGAGCATGGCGGCGACCAGGCCGGTGAAGTTTTGCCCCTTTTCCCCAAGCTCTTCACTTAGGGGCGGATAGACCTGTAAGAACAGTTTTCCATTCAACCAGCCCGCTTTATAAGGCTGGTTGATAATGCGTACAGGCGTGCCTTTGGGAACTTCGGAGAAAAAGTTGGATATATCTTCAGGGTAGAGCCTTATGCAGCCGTGGCTGACCCGCAGGCCCACGCCGTAGGGTTTATTGGTGCCGTGCAGGAGATAGCCGGGCATGCCAAGGTAGAGTGCATAACTGCCGAGAGGGTTGTCCGGACCGGGAGGGACGACCGGCGGCAGCGGATCGCCCTTTTCTTCATGTTCCTGGAGTATCGATTCCGGCACCACCCATGCGGGATCCTTCTTTTTCCTGATGATGCGAGTGTCGCCGGTCGGTGTGTTCCAACCCTCGCGGCCAATGCCCAGGGGAAAAGTCATCACCTCATTCCGCGCTTCCGGATAGTAGTAGAGTCGCATCTCAGCCAGGTTGATGACTACGCCGCTACGTGGTCCGGGGGGCAGGATATATTGCTGTGGAACCAGGATTTGGCTCCCCTCTTTCGGTAGCCAGGGGTCGACCTTCGGGTTGGCAATCCTTATCTGCCGGAAGCCCAGGTCATAATTTCGGGCAATATCGGACAAGGTATCTTCATACCCGGCCTCCAGTTCGATCACCTCGCCCACGATGTCATCGCCGTTTTCCGGCAGAGGCAGCGTCAGGGAAAAGGCCAAGCCAGGGTAGGGCAGGAGGGTTATGAGCAACAGTAGGAATCGGGGCATTTTCAGTTGTCGAATGACGATGATAATTTCGGTATGGTGCTATTCTACCCGAGATATATCGGTATTGAATCAGGCCGGGTTGTTTCCAGATAAAATAACCATGTACCGATGAGAACCAAAATTGACGGGAGGATCGCCGGGATGCGTCCATGGATTGGGTTGGTTTTCGGATTGCTGCTGTTGAGTCCTCTCTTGCTATTGGCCGAGACGGATCATTCCCAGGCTTTGAGAATCGGCTACCGGCTGGATAGTGCGCCGGTGCAGTTCCGTAATGAGCGGGGCGAGGCTGATGGCGCGCTCATCGACCTCTGGCGTCTCTGGTCCGCCGAATCGGGTGCGCCCGTGCGTTTTGTCGGTGGTTACAATAAAGCGACGCAGGAGATGTTGGTCTCTGGCCAGGTTGATGTGCTCGCCGGTCTGTTCGAGAACAGCAAACGGGCCGAACGGATGGATTTTTCCACGCCGATCCTAAGCAGCCCTTACTATCTATTTTACCATCCGGTTCTGGGCCACCTGCAGAGCATAGATAACCTGAAGGGGCTGCCGGTTGGGGTGACCCGGGGCAGTTTTCACGAACAATATCTGCGGGAGCACTATCCCGCGCTGAAACTGAACCTCTACGACGGCTATCAGGATCTCTTCAAGGCGGCTTTTGAACAACGTGTACAGGCCTTCGTTACTCAGCCGAGCTACCTGCAGCGCTATCTGAAGAAAATTGACTCGCCGGAAATGTTCGGCAGGCTGCGTCAGCCCCTCTATACCCGCGCCTACAAGGCGGCGGTGGCGAAAGACAATGTAACCCTTCTTGAAAAGGTCAATCGCTATCTCGATGAACTGAGTGCCGAAGATCGTGCTGCCATCAGCCAGCGTTGGTTTGGTGTTGAAGATCCCGCAGCGGATCAACCGGCAGGACTTGATTTTACCGCGCAGGAGCAGGCCTGGTTGTCGGCTCACCCGAACATTCCGATCCTTGTGGATGGTGACTGGCCGCCGGTCGATTTTCTCGATGAAGCGGGACGTCATCAGGGCATCGCTGCTGATTATATTCGGCACATTGGTGAATTGCTGGGAGTGACCTTTGAGATCCAGGCGGAAGCCGATTTCAAGGTCATGCTGGAGAGTGTCAAAAACGGCCGCGCCAAGATTGCCGCCAGCATCGTCAATACCCCTGAACGAGCCCGCAATCTCGATTTCAGCGCCCCCTTTTTCGAAATCCTAAAAGTTATAGTGACCCGCAGTGAAAGTGCAGGCATCCACAATCTTGCAGATCTTGCCGGCAAGACAGTGGCGGTCGAGGACGGCGTCTTCACCATGCGGCAGTTGCAGCAGAATCATCCACAAATTCAGCTCAAGCCGGTGCCGACCACGGCAGATGCCCTGAGAGCGGTCTCCTGGGGGAATGCTGACGCCTATATTGGGAATCGTGCGGCGGCCCAGTGGCTGATACAGCAGGAGCAGCTACTGAATCTGGTCTATCGGGGGGACGGTGAAACCGGTCCTGCCGGTCTGAGTTTCGCCATTCACCGCGAAGCGGAATGGACACCGCTATCCGGCCTCATCGACAAGGCGCTGATGGCCATTAGCGTTGATGAACAGCAGCGGATCATGCAGAAGTGGCTGGGGGTGAAGGCAGAAACCAAAGTACCTGCACGGCAGCTGAATCTGACGCAGAAGGAGAAACAGTGGCTGGCTGAACATCCCAAGATTCGTCTCGGCATTGATTCCGCCTGGCCGCCGATTGAAATGATGGATGACAAGGGACAACATCAAGGCATCACTGCGGACTATATGAAAATATTTGGTGAGATCCTCGGTCTGGATGTTTCGGTCTCCCATGAATTGAACTGGTCTCAAGTACTGGAAAGCGCAAAACGTCTTGAAATCGATCTGCTCCCCGCTCTTGTGGAAACAGAGGCTCGTAGGGAGTATCTGAATTTCACCGAATCCTATCTTGATTTTTCCTTTGTCATATTCGACCGTGAACGGGCGCCTTTCGTTGGGGGGCTGGAAGACTTGGTGGGAAAACGAGTAGCCGTGGAACGGGGTTATGTGACCCAGGAGTATCTCGAACGGGATTATCCCCAGCTACAACTGGTAATAGTGGAAAATACCCAGGCGGGTTTGGAAAGTCTCTCTCTGGGGCAGGTCGATGCCTATGTCGGCAACCTGGCGGTGGGCAGCTTTATCATCAATCGTGAAGGGTTGAGCAACATCAAGGTAGCCGCCCCGACGCCCTACGATTACGCGCTCAGTATCGGCGTGCGCAAGGATTGGCCGGAATTGGTGCCGATTCTGCAGAAGGTGCTGGATAGTCTGACGCCGGAGGAACGTACGGCAATTCGGCAGAAATGGCTTTCTATTCGCTATGAGATGCAGGTTGACTACACTCTGTTGTGGAAAGTGATTGCTGTTGCTGTCGTGATGTTTGCTTTTGTCCTGCTCTGGCTATTTCAGGCGCGAAGACGGCAACGAATATTGCAGCGCAGCGAAGAGCAGTTAAAAACAATCCTCAGTACCATTCCCCTTGCGATCGTGGTCAGTGATTTCAAGGGCAGGATCCTGGTCGCCAATCCCCACTCTTCCGCTGAGATTGAAACGGATGGCAGCAGTCTGGTGGGCCGTAACATGGCCGAGTTCTATCTGCATGCTGAAGATCGGGATTCAGTGATCGCAGAGATCAGGGAGCGGGGCAGTATCCTGGGGCGGAATCTGCGTTTCCAGACAGATAAGGGTCACATCATAGAAGGGCTGCTCTCGGCCATACCGATCCGTTTTGGCGACGGGATTGCCAACCTCGGCATCCTGGTCAATCTCACTGAGCGGATGAAGATGGAGCGAGAGTTGGCAGAGGCAAAAAAACAGGCCGAATTGGCGAGTCGATTCAAGAGTGATTTTCTCGCCAACATGAGCCACGAGATCCGCACCCCCATGAATGCCATCATCGGCATGAGTCACTTGACCCTGCAGACCGACCTCACGGCAAAACAGTTTGATTATGTGGAGAAGATACGTTTCTCCGCCCACAATCTGCTCGGCATCATCAACGACATCCTCGATTTCTCCAAGATTGAGGCGGGCAAACTGGATATCGAAGAGACCAACTTCAATCTGGATGATGTGCTGGAGAATCTTGCCGGCATGGTCAATATGAAAGCCGAAGAGAAGGGGCTGGAGATACTCTTCAAAAGGGATGTCACAGCGCCCAGCGCCCTTATTGGAGATCCGCTGCGATTGGGACAGATTCTGGTGAATCTGGTGCAGAACGCAATCAAGTTCACCCGTCAGGGAGAGGTGATTGTCGGCGTGGAACTGGTAAAACAGCACCGCAAACATCTGCGGCTGAGATTCTCAGTTACCGATACGGGTATAGGTATCGAAGAGGAGCGCATCCCGCATCTGTTCGATGCCTTTGTTCAGGCGGACAGTTCAACCACACGGGAGCATGGAGGCACCGGACTGGGGTTGAGCATCTGCCGACAGCTTGTCGGTCTGATGGGAGGCGAGATCTCTGTCGAGAGCAAGGTGGATGCAGGTAGCCGATTTGAGTTTGTACTCGATTTTGGTCGCCAGGAGGGGGCATCGAGCCGAATATTTGAACCTGATCCGGATCTGCGCGGCATGCGGGTTTTGCTGGTGGACGACAACCCTGCGGCGCAGAATATTCTGCGGGAAATGATGGCTTCATTCTCATTTAAGGTGGATGTTGTGGGATCGGCAGCGGCGGCCTATGAGGCACTGTTGGAAGCCGGTGCACGGGAGTTGCCGGAGCCTCTCCCATACGATCTCGTGGTGATGGATTGGCGAATGCCGGAAATCAATGGCATCGATGCGACGCGCCATATAAAAAATCATCTGGAGTTGATAGAGCAGCCGCGTTTTATCCTGATTACCGCCTTTGGGCGGGAAGAGGTGCTGCAGCAGGCGGAGATGATCAGCTTCGATGGTGTGCTGATCAAACCCATCAATCCCTCCACGTTTTTCGACACCATTGTGTCGGCATTTCGCAATGAGCGGGGGGGGCTGCGCGTCAGATCTTCTATTGCATCTAAGGTCAAACGACTCAAAGGCAAGGTGCTGTTGGTGGAGGACAACAGCATCAATCAGCAGGTGGCGAGGGACTTGCTGGAGAGTTTTGGACTGCTGGTGGTGATTGCCGAGGATGGCGCGGTTGCTGTTCAGCAGGTGCAGGAGACGGATTTCGATTTGGTTTTTATGGATGTGCAGATGCCTGTGATGGATGGCTATGAGGCGACCAGTGCCATCCGTGCCGAGCCGGAGTTCGAGAAATTACCGATCATTGCCATGACCGCCCATGCAATGGTTGGGGATCGCGAACGTTGCCTGGCGGCTGGCATGGATGACTATCTGTCTAAGCCGATCGACCCGGAAGCGCTGTTTGCGATGCTGAAGCGATGGCTCGATGGTGAGGTTCAACGGCAACAGGAAATGTTCTCTGACGGCACTGACGAGGGTATCACCCTGCCTGAGCAGCTGCCGGGTATCGAGCTGGCGTGGGGGCTGCAACGGGTAGGCGGAAATCGTGTTTTATACATCAAACTGCTGGGAGATTTTCAGCGCAAGTACCAGGGATGTTGCAGAGTATTGACTGGCTATCTGGAGGCTGGGGACACCGTCTCTTCCCGACGCTACGCCCATACCCTTCAGGGAGTTGCAGGCAATATCGGCGCCAAAGAGCTGCAGGAGGCGGCAAGGAAGCTGGAAGAGGCGATCCGGCAGGATGACATTCAGGATCGATCACTGCTCATTGAACAGTTGTGCGAGTCCGCCAATACGGTTTTTGAGGGGCTGGCTTCTTGCGTGAGTCAGTGGGAGAAGGCGGGGCAAGAGATTGAGGCCGGGCAGAAAAAAGAATTTATTTCCATTTCAGAGATAGGGGGTATACTGCGGAAAATGTCACGTCTGCTGCAAGAGGGGGATTCGGAAGCGGGTCTGTTGTTGCAGCCAATGACAGCCTTTGCCCGCACAGAGCCGGAGATAGCGAGGCAGATCGATTCACTGCGCGGGCAGATCGATGATTATGAGTTCGATGAGGCACTGGTTACCTTAAACCAGATCGCAGGATGGTTAGAGATCCCTTTACACAGAGAGCGAGTAGAGTGAATGAGTCAAAGCCCAGAATTCTGATCGTTGACGACGAGAGTTTCTACCTTGATGTGCTGGTAAACCTGTTGAATGGAGAGTATCGGCTCTCGATTGCCAAAGATGGTGAGCAGGCGCTGAAACGGGCTGGCAGCGCCACCCCCCCCGATCTTATTTTGCTCGATGTGCTCATGCCGCAGATGGACGGTTACGAGGTATGCCATCACCTCAAGGCTGACGAACGAACGGCCAACATCCCAGTGGTCTTTCTTACTGTAAAAGGTGAGGTGGATGACGAGATCCGGGGGTTTGAACTGGGCGCTGTGGATTACATCACCAAGCCGATGAGTCCGCCGATCGTGCGTTCAAGGGTCAAGACCCATCTGGCACTCGCCCAAGCACGTCATGTGCTGGAGAACCAAAACCAGGTACTGGAACAGCGGATTCGCGAACGCACCATGGAGATCTCCCGAACCCAGGATGTGGCCATCTTCTGCATGGCCTCCCTGGCGGAGACACGGGACAACGAAACAGGCAACCACATTCGTCGTACCCAGCACTACATACGACTGCTTTCAGAATATCTCAAGGACCATCCCAGGTTTCGGGCACACCTCAATGACGCGACCATCGATCTGCTGTTCAAGTCGGCGCCGTTGCACGATATCGGCAAAGTCGGTGTGCCGGACCGGATTCTGCTCAAGCCCACCTCACTCGACCCCGACGAGTGGGATGAGATGAAACATCATCCTCAGTATGGCTATGATGCCCTGTTACGGGCCGAAGAGGAGTTGGGCAGTTCCAGTTTTCTGCGGGTGGCCAGAGAGATTGCGCTGACACATCATGAACATTGGGACGGCAGTGGTTATCCCGCAGGGTTGCGAGGGGATAATATTCCGGTGGCTGGACGCCTTATGGCGCTGGCGGATGTCTACGATGCGCTGATCAGCCGCCGTATATATAAAGAGCCCTATTCCCATGAGTCTGCGGTGGAAATCATTCTGCAGGAGCGTGGTGCCCATTTTGATCCAGCGGCGGTGGATGCGTTTGAACATCTGCAGGATGAGTTTCGGCGGATTGCGGAGGAGTTCTCCGACCGGGAGGTATGAGTGTTTCTCCCGGCATGGCAATAGAAACTGTAGGCTGGTTCAAGCGCAGCGGAGCCGGCAACCCTATATGATTTGCCAAATTACATGCCCGATCCGCTACGCTTGATCGGGCCTACGCCACCCCGGGGACACAATCCCTCAGAGTTCCCTCCTAAAAACGCCGAACCCCCTTCTTGATCATCGATTGCTGAAAAACTTTTCAACATCCCCCCTAAAGAAAGATCTTCCCAAGCCGATAGCCTGCATGAACCCAAGGTGTTGCCGGGACGGATTTCTGTCCTAAATTGCCGGAAAAAAGGTAATTCTAAGGTAACCCGGAAAATTTTTTTATGCCTATCCAGGAGAAACAGCATGGCAAGCATTCTTGCAGTTGATGATTCGGCCTCCATGCGCCAGATGGTGTCCTTTACCTTGAAAGGTGCGGGATTTGATGTTGTTGAAGCGGTCGATGGTGTCGATGCCTTGAGCAAAGCCAAAGGCCAGAGCTTCAATCTCGTTATTACTGACGTCAACATGCCAAACATGGATGGAATCAGCCTGATCAAGGAGCTTAGGGGCCTGCCGGCTTTCAAATTCACGCCTCTCTTGATGCTGACCACCGAGTCAGGAAACGATAAAAAACAGCAGGGAAAGATGGCGGGGGCGACGGGTTGGATCGTCAAACCTTTCAATCCGGATCAGTTGCTTGCGACGGTTAAGAAGGTATTGGGCTAGCGTCCGTGCCAGTAATCACTGTCAATAAGAGGGAGGAGTTTTCATGTCGATAGACATGGCGCAATTCCATCAGGTCTTCTTCGAAGAGAGTTTTGAAGGCCTCGATATCATGGAGTCCGGGTTGCTAAATATGGACCCGGGAACCGTTGATGATGAGGAGATCAACTCGATCTTCCGTGCCGCTCATTCCATCAAGGGAGGCAGCGGCACCTTCGGATTCAACGATATCTCCAGTTTCACCCATATCATGGAGACGCTGCTGGACGAGATGCGGGATGGCCGCCGTCCGGTTACCCCCGAGGCTGTTGATGCCTTGCTTCGGTCAGTGGATGTGCTGCGTGACATGTTGGCCGCCACCAGTGATGACGGTGAAGTGGATGAGGAGAGGGTTCAGGAGCAGAAGGCTGAACTTGAACAGATCCTCAACGGCAAGCCCGGAGAGGTTGCGACAGATGTCGGTGCAGCCGATGCGGCGGCACAGCCGGTTGGGGGCGTCGAGGTCAGGCCAATCGGCTGGCATATCGTATTCCGACCGCTTCCCCATATGCTGCGTACCGGAAACGATCCGTTACGCATCATTCGTGAACTGGCGGAACTGGGTGATCTCAAGTCCGCAGGTGATATCAGCGCCCTGCCGGCGCTCTCCAATTATGAGCCGGAAGACAGTTATCTCTCCTGGGATCTGCATCTTCACGGTGATGTGGAGAAACAGGCAATCGACGATATCTTCGACTGGGTCGAGGATGATTGCGAATTGATTATTATGCCGTTACTGCCTGAGGGTGAACCCGAGGTGGCAATGGTTTCTGCGGCAGCGGTGCCCGCAGTCAGCGAGCCGGAGGTGCCGGTCGTACAGGCAGCGCCACCACCGGTGGAGCGACGTAGTAAGAAAGATCGTCGTTCCAGTAAGGATCGCCGCACCAACAATCGTCGTCAGTCTGGCGGCAGTAGTGGCGGTGGTTCCATTCGTGTCGAAATCTCCAAGATTGACGCCCTTATTAATATGGTCGGCGAACTGGTCATCACCCAGTCGATGCTGAGCATGCTGGGTGAGGATTTTGAAATGGACAGGCTGGAACGTCTCAATGACGGTCTGGCACAGCTTGAGCGTCATACCCGTGAGTTGCAGGAGAGCGTGATGCAGGTGCGCATGTTGCCCATCAGTTTCACTTTTAGCCGCTTTCCCCGGTTGGTGCATGATCTGAGCAGCAAGCTTGGCAAGAAGATCGAACTGAAGATGACCGGCGAGAGCACCGAGGTGGACAAGACGGTGATCGAAAAGATCGGTGATCCGCTGGTCCATCTGGTGCGTAACAGCCTCGATCACGGCATCGAGATGCCCGAAGAGCGGCTTGCCGCAGGTAAGCCGGAGACCGGGACTATCAATCTCAGCGCCTCCCATAAAGGGGGCAATATCGTCATCGAGATCCGTGACGATGGCCAAGGCCTGAATCGTGACAAGATCGAAGAGAAGGCGATCGAAAAAGGGATCATCGATGAAGACCACAACCTCTCCGACCAGCAGATATATGAGCTGATCTTTGCAGCAGGCTTCTCCACCGCCGATGTGGTGAGTGATGTCTCCGGTCGTGGTGTCGGCATGGATGTGGTGCGTAAGAACATCAATGAGCTGGGGGGCGGCATCGAGATCGAGTCCGATCCCGGTAAGGGTTCGGCGATAATCATCCGTCTGCCGCTGACGCTGGCCATTCTCGATGGCCAGACAGTGACCGTGGCGGATGAGACCTACATCGTGCCCCTGGTCTCCATTATCGAATCGATCCAGGTGAAGACGGATCAGATCAATCGCGTTGCGGGCAAGGGCGAGACCTTCAAGCTGCGGGACGAGTTTCTGCCTATTCTGCGACTGCATGAACTTTTCGGTATCGAAAACCCCAAGGCCTCAAGTTTGGAAGAGGGACTGTTGGTGGTTGTGGAAGGTGATGGCCGTCACTGCGGCCTCTTCGTGGATGACCTGCTTGGACAGCAGCAGGTGGTGATCAAATCTCTGGAGGCCAACTACCAGCGTGTGGACGGTATCTCCGGCGCGACCATCCTTGGTGACGGTTCGGTGGCCCTGATCCTGGATATCCCCGGCCTGCTGCGTCTGGCGGCCGAGACCGGAGCGGACAGCGCAGCGAAACTGACTGCCTGATAGAGAGATATTGAGATGAATGAACCTCAAGCAAAGATTGAAGCGGCACTGGAGAACCAGGGCGATGAGTACCTGACCTTCCGGCTCGGTGAAGAGGACTATGGTGTCGACATCCTGCGGGTGCAGGAGATTCGCGGATGGGAAGCGGCTACCCGCATTCCCAACTCGCCGGAATATGTAAAGGGCGTGGTCAATATGCGTGGCTCCATTGTCCCGATCTTCGACATGCGGCAGCGATTGGGGATGGAGGTGCGTCCCTACAGTAAGAATACTGTGGTCATCGTGCTACGGGTAAAGAGCGATAAAGGTGAGCGCAATATGGGCGTGGTGGTGGATGAGGTCTCCGATGTCCTCAGTACCCAGAAAGACCGCATCCGCAATACACCGGAATTCGGCGGCGGCATTGCAACCGATTATATCTCCGGACTGGCGGATGCCGGCGACAAGATGATCATGCTCCTGGATGTGGACAAGCTACTCAATCAGGGCGAACAGACAGAATCAGAGAATGAGGACGCCGCTTGAAGCGGGTCATGGATATCGTGGGAGATAGACAGTGAAGATTAACCAGCCTGTTACCAACAATGAACATCAGATGAAACCGGGCAGCATCCTGGTTTCCAAGACTGATCTCAAAGGCGTCATTACCTACTGCAACAAGGATTTTGTTGAAATCAGTGGATTCAGCCGAAAAGATTTGTATGGCAAAAGCCATAATATTGTGCGGCATCCTGATATGCCGCCCCAGGCCTTTCAGGATCTCTGGGACACCAGTAAAGCCGGCAAGCCCTGGACCGGCATCGTAAAGAATCGTTGCAAGAATGGCGACTACTACTGGGTTAAGGCAAATGTGACACCGCTGCGCACGAATGGCCGCGTCACCGAATATATGTCGGTGCGTACCCCGCCGACTCGTGAGGAGATCGCGGCCGTTGAGCCGCTCTACCGTGACCTGCTGGCAGACAGCAAAAAAGATCTGGCCCCCAAAGGACTGGCGAAATTGGGTGTCGGTTTCAAGAAACTGAGCATCAGATTCCTGCTTACCAGCACTGTTTTACTTACCTCGCTTATGTTTGGTCTTTTGGCAGGCATGATTTTTATGGGTGTTCCCCAAGTGCTGATCTACGGGTTGCTCGGGACCATGGCGGCTGCCACCCTCGTTTTCGGTCTGGCACTGACCTCTTATGTCACCAAGCCCATGGCATATGTACAGGAGAAGCTGAACCAGATCAGCGAGGGCAACTATTTCGACTGGGTCGAGACCGATCGCAACGATGAGATCGGCAGGATAATTCAGACGCTCAAATCGACCCAGATCAAACTTGGGTTCGATGTCATGGATGCCCGCGAAACGGCGAATGATGCGATCCGTCTGCAGGAGGCGCTCAATAACAGCTCGACCAGTATCACGGTTTTGGATAAAGACAACATCCTGATATTCCTTAACAAGTCGGCCCATCGGCAGTTTGATGAGCTGGGAGAGAATATTCGTAGCCAGGGCAAACCATTTGATACCGATGAGTTGGTTGGTACCAGCCTCTCTGATTTCTTTCCCGATGAAGCCTTGGCGGAGATGTACAGGAGCCAGCTTACCGATACACGCACCAATCGCTTCGATGCCTGGGGCCACAACTTCAAACTGATTACCAGTCCAGTCTACGATAGCGATGGCGACTATCAGGGGCGTGTGACCCAGTGGATCGAGATTACCGATGAGCTGAAGGTTGAAAAAGAGATCGACAGCATCGTGATGGCCGCCAAAGGTGGTGATCTCACGCAGCGTATCTCCATGGAGGGAAAGAGTGGTTTCTTTGAGGATCTGGGGCGGGGCATCAATGAACTGATCGAGGCTACCAGTGATGTGTTTGGTGATATTGCCAACGCCATGCAGAGCATGGCTGCGGGTGACCTGACCAACCCCATTCACCGCGATTACGCCGGTACTTACGGCGCGGTGAAAAACAATGTCAATGAGACCATCGCCAATCTGGAGGAGACGGTTGTCAAACTGCGGGAGTCCGCCGATGTCATCACCACGGCTGCGGGTGAGATATCTTCCGGCAACAACAACCTGTCTGCACGTACCGAACAGCAGGCGAGCAGTCTGGAAGAGACGGCCTCCAGCATGGAAGAGCTGACCAGCACCGTGCGTAACAACGCCGATAACGCTCAGCAGGCGAACCAGTTGGCAAGCAGTGCCAGGCAGACGGCCGAGCATGGCGGCGATGTGGTAAGTCGCGCAGTGCAGGCAATGGATGCCATCAATACCTCCAGCAACAAGATTGCCGAGATCATCGGTGTCATCGATGAGATCGCCTTCCAGACGAACCTGTTGGCCCTGAATGCCTCGGTCGAGGCGGCCCGCGCCGGTGAGCAGGGCAGGGGTTTTGCCGTGGTTGCCACCGAAGTGCGTAATCTTGCAGGCCGCAGTGCCACGGCGGCGAAAGAGATAAAAGAGTTGATCCAGGATAGTGCGGGCAAGGTGAAAAACGGCGCGGAACTGGTCAATGAGTCGGGCGAAACTCTGAAAGAGATCGTCAACAGCGTGAAGAAAGTGGGCGACATCATCTCCGAGATCGCCGCCGCCAGCCAGGAACAGTCTGCGGGTATCGATCAGGTCAATCAAGCGGTCACCAGTATGGATGAAGTGACCCAGCAAAACGCCGCCCTGGCAGAACAGACTTCGGCGGCTGCCGCCTCCATGAGCGAAAAGGCTCAGGATATGGATGGCATGATGAACTTCTTCAAGGTGAGTGGCGGCAGCCGAATGGCCGCCGCAAGGCAGCCGACAGCACACACGAAACCTGTGGCTTTGGTTAGGAGTACTACGCCTGCGCCCAAGCCTGTGCCGAGTGTTAAACCCGCAGCACAGGCAGCGGCCAGCAGCGTTACCCAAATCACTCCGGTAGCGGAGGGTGAAGGTGATGAGTGGGAAGAGTTTTGATTGTGTGGGTATGGAAATTACCTGTTGAGAGAATCAGCTGAATGAAGATCAACGAACCGAATACCGGAAAAGAGATCCCCATGCCAGACGATATGATTATCGTCTCCAGGACCGATCTCAAGGGCATAATCACCTATGCCGACAGTGCATTCGTGGAGATGGCGGGCTTCAGTGAAGCTGAATTGCTCGGCAAGAACCACAATATCATCCGGCATCCCGATGTGCCTGCCGCAGCGTTCCAGGATCTATGGGTAACCATACAGGCAGGCAACCCCTGGACCGGTATCGTAAAAAACCGTGCCAAGAATGGTGATCACTATTGGGTAAAAGCCAATGTGATTCCAATCTTTGAGCATGGGCAAGTCAAAGAGTATATGTCGGTGCGCACCAAACCTACACAGGACGAGGTGCGGGGTGCCGAGTCACTCTATGCTGCGATCAATGGTGGCTCCTTTAAGGGTGACGGACTTTTGACCCGCATGTTCAAGTCCCTGTTTAACCTGCCGCTGCTGAAGAAGTTCTATCTGGTGATGGCATTTATGGCGGTCAGTTTTCTGCTATCCGGTCTGGTTGCCTGGTTACCGATGCATGAGGCTGAAGCGCAGTGGCACGGGTATCAGACTGAGGTTGCCAAAAGACAGTCTCTGTTGTCAGAGATGAAGTCCCAGTTCGGTTATGGTGGAGCGATCCACAACTTCAAGAACTATGTGCTTCGGGGCGCGCAGAAGTATGCGGATCGCTTCAAAACGAACCACCAGTCTCTGCTCGTCGCGCTGGATCAGTATGGCCGCTTGAGCGGGCTGACGGAGGATGAGCGAACGGCATTGGCAGGTATTCGCAGTGTTGCGGATAACTATCGGGTTATGCTCGACAAGATTCAACCGATGGTGGTGGGGCAGGCGTCTGCCGGTGCCATCGACAAGGTGGTGAAGGTCAGCGATAAGCCTGCGCTTGAGGGTTTCGGTGTACTCAATGCCGCATATGAAAAGATGACCACTGCCCGCACCCGGACGTTGGGAGAGACCATCGGTTTTGGCAAGTTCATTTCATCATCCATGCCGCCGGCTGGCTTCGTAATCCTGGCGCTGTTTTTCTACCTGGCCCTGCAGCGTGGCGTGTTGAAACCACTGCAGGCCTCACAGGGATATTTGCGACGCATCGCTCAAGGACACTATGCCGATGATATAGAATTTCGTCGCGGGGATGAGATTGGGGATCTCTACCGCGGCATCAAGTCGATGCAGACGAAACTGGGCTATGACGTGAATGAAGCGCGTGAACGGGCCGACAGTGCCGCCCGTATCGAAACTGCGCTGGATAATGTCTCCAGCTGCGTAATGATGGCCGATAATGATCGCAACATCTTCTATATGAACAAGAGGGTCAAGAAGCTGTTTAAAGAGGCGGAAGAGGATATCCGCAAAGATCTTGCGGAGTTCAATGCCGATCGTTTGATGGGCGCCAGCATCGATATTTTTCACAAACACCCCGGGCACCAGGAGAAGATGCTTGCAACCCTCTCCCAGACGCATCAGTCTGAGTTGGTGGTGGGTGGCCGCACCATGCGTATCGTCGCCAATCCGGTTATCGCGGGAGATGGCAAACGTCTGGGTACAGCGGTGGAGTGGAGTGACCGCACCGAAGAGGTGGCAGTCGAGGATGAGCTGGAGAATATCGTGGCAGCCACCCTGCATGGTGACTTGTCGCAACGGGTCAAGCTGGAAAACAAGACAGGTTTTTTCAAGCATCTGGGACAGGGCATCAATGCTTTGATCGACCAGATAAACAGTGTATTCAATGATGTTGCCGTCACGATGCAGCGGGTCTCCAACGGAGATCTGAGTGAGCGGATCAATAGCCAATACAGTGGCACTTTCGGTGAGGTGAAGGATAACGTCAATGAGACCATGGACAATCTGCGCAGCATAATTACTGATCTGCGGGATTCGATGGATGTGGTGCGAACGGCTTCAGGTGAAATTTCATCAGGTAATAACAGCCTATCCAGCCGTACCGAGCAACAGGCCGGCAGTCTCGAAGAGACCGCCTCCAGCATGGAAGAGTTGACTGGCACTGTACGTAACAATGCTGACAATGCCCAGCAGGCAAACCAGCTTGCAGAAAGCGCCGGGAAAACCGCAGAGAAAGGGGGTGAGGTGGTACAGCGGGCAGTGTCTGCAATGGATGAAATCAATGAGGCCAGCAACAGGATTGCCGAGATTATCGGCGTGATCGACGAGATCGCTTTCCAGACCAATCTGCTGGCACTGAATGCCTCGGTCGAGGCGGCCCGTGCCGGTGAACAGGGACGGGGTTTTGCCGTGGTCGCCACCGAGGTACGTAACCTTGCCGGCCGCAGTGCGACTGCCGCTAAAGAGATCAAGGAGTTGATTCAGGACAGTGCGCACAAAGTACAGGTCGGTTCTGAGTTGGTCAATGAGTCCGGTGAGACTCTTGGCGAGATCGTCATCGGTGTCAAGAAGGTAGGAGACATCGTCTCGGAGATTGCTGCCTCGAGTCAGGAGCAGGCAACGGGTATCGATCAGGTCAACCAGACTGTGACCAGCATGGATGAGATGACTCAGCAGAATGCCGCACTGGCGGAACAGACCTCTGCGGCAGCCTCATCAATGAGGGATAAGGCCCAGGAGATGGATGGTCTGATGAATTTCTTCAACCTCGATATTAAAGTGCAGGCAGAGGCAGCTCACAGCGTGAATCATGCCGACTTTGATTTTCATGCAGCCAGAGCGGCTCATCTCTCATGGAAAATGCGGCTACGGGAGTTTCTCGATGGCAATGAAAGCATGAGCAATGATGAGGCAGTATCCCATCGTGATTGTGCGCTGGGAAAATGGCTCTACGGTTTTGCCATGGCAGAGTATGGCCATATTCATCAGATGCAGGAGATGGAACGGTTGCATGAAGAGATGCACGGCATCATCAAGGGTGTGGTATCGCTGAAGAATGCAGGATCCATGGTGGAGGCGGAAGAAGCCTATAGCGGCATCGGGCCGCTATCCGAACAGATCGTGGGTCTACTTAAACAGGTAGAGGATCAGGTGGATGTTTGACCGATCGATACAACAGGTTATCAGGAGAGTGAAATGACCCCGGCTGAAACAACAGTGAGTGAAGCAGAAACATCTGTCGGAGTGGGTGGTCAGTATCTCAGCTTTACGCTTGGCGGAGAAGATTATGGTGTGGACATCCTGCGGGTGCAGGAGATCAAGGGTTGGGAGGCAGTGCGTCCGCTTCCTGATACGCCGGACTATGTAAAAGGCGTGCTGGACCTGCGCGGAGAGATCGTGCCGATTATCGATCTGCGAACCCGTCTCAAGCTTGATCATGCCGAATATACACCGACTACGGTAACCATTGTGTTGACTGTGGAGAGTAAATGCGGGCAGAACTTCGTCGGCATTGTTGTTGACGGTGTTTCAGATGTGCTTGATGTGCCAGGAGACGATGTTCGAGCCGCGCCTGATCTGGGTATTCACATCAATACAAAATACATCATAGGCATGGTTACACAAGGTGAGCGCATGGTTGTGCTGCTGGATGTCGACAAGCTCTTTAATCCTGACGAGTTAGGATTACCGGCGAGTATTGGTTAAGTATTGTGCCGTGAAAGCGAAGAGACGGAATAGGAGTGTTTTGATTCATGCGCAGGATTGCAGTCATCAACCAGAAGGGTGGGGTGGGAAAGACCACGATTACCACCAATCTGGGGCATGCACTGGCTCTGCTCGGGCATCGCGTCACTGTGATCGATCTGGATCCTCAAGGTCAGCTGGCGGCGAGTTTCGGTATCTTCCGGCCACCATCGAAAGGTATCGACCAAGTACTTCTGGAAGGGCTGGATATCGAATCCGTCCGAGTCAGTGCCAGAGATCTGGTGACTTTGATCCCTGCTGGAAACAGGTTGCACAAAGTGGAAGAGTTGCACGAAGGCGGCGCAGCGCGTGCGCGCTTGTTACAGACTGCGCTGCAGGAAAAGCTGCAGGATCAGGCATTCGTGTTATATGACTGCCCGCCATCATCTGGAATGTTGGTGGCGAATGCAGTATTTGCGGCAGATGAGGTGTTGATACCGGTTAGTGGAGACTATCTCTCACTCAACGGCTTGGCAAAAATGATGGCGACACTGAAAAAATTTGAGCCTTTTTTGGAAAAACCCCTGCGACAGTGGATTGAACTAAGTCGTTTGATTCCGCGTCGGCGGCTTGCCAAAGAGGTACAGGCCAAAGTGCTTGAGCATTTTCCGGGACGTGTGTTGGCGACGCCGATTCGTGAGGCGGCGGTGATGGCGGAATGCCCGGGCGCGGGGCGGACGATCTTCGAATACAGAGGTTCAAGTCGCTCGGCAAAAGAATTCAACTTACTCGCACAGGATGTAGTTGAGAGGAGAACCATGCAATGACGACACGGAAAAAAAGTAGTGACCCGGTAATGAATCATGACCCACTTCAGGAAATGGAGTCGTCAGTGGAACCGGCGGATGACGGGGCGGGATTGAATACTACTTCCCCTGGTGTTGAAGCAACAGTACCTGCTGCCAAAGAGAATGTTGTGACATTGGGCGAAAGCCTGACCATTCAGGAAGTGGTCGGTATGCTGGAAACATTAAGGCGATCGCTTGAAGTTGGCGGTACGGTAATGTTGGATGCCGGGGAGCTCGACCAAGTGGATGGCGCAGGTATTCAACTTTTATGCACCTTCGTTAAAGAGGCAGTGAGCCAACATATCGAAGTAAAGTGGGTCGCAACAACTGAGAAGCTGCAATCCGCAGCTGAACTGTTGGGATTGGCTGAAGTCTTGAAGCTGTCAATAATACAAGCGGCATGAATAGGTGGGGATCGGAGAAGCCCGATGAATAACACATCAATAGCACCATCGACGGCGAAGCAACCTGACCTTGATTGGAGTCAGGTGCGGGAAACAATGCGAATGCTCAATCTCGCAGTTGCACAGATCGATATGGCGATGCGGGAAGGCGAGGAGTCGATTCAAACACTCAGTGAGTCTTTTACCTCAATGATCGCCAGTGTGAGCACCATTTCGCAGACCGCCGGTCAGTTACAGTGCCGGGATGAAAATGCCGGAGTGATAACCATACAAGTGAGTCTTCGACCTCGTGAAAGATTTTGGGACATCCCAGTCCCCAAAATCGACTCGGCCTTCGACAGCCTGTTTGTGCCCCGGCCGTCCCGG